>CALKOC010000011.1 GCA_938091085.1 uncultured Alphaproteobacteria bacterium | reverse complement strand
AGGCTAATATGAGGAATTAATAAAATTTAATGAAAAAAGCTTTTAGTTGCTAAAAAGTTAATAAAATGTAATTTATTTAGTGAACCTTTTGCAAAGCACATCCGTAAAGGTTTGAGATGAAATATTTTGCTTACATAATTGCATATATAGACAAAATTCCGATGATGAGAACATTGCCGGAAACAGTAAAACTGTCTGTCGTTGCAACTTTTGGTGTATTTGTTTGGTTATTAAGTGGATTTTTGGTTCCATCCGGCCCTGCTTTGGAAGTCCCTTCAAGTATTTCTGAAAAAAGTAAGAATGCAGAATCCGTTAAAGTTGTTTCAAAAGAGATATATCCCGAAGATTTCAATGAGATTTTATCTGTTCGCGGATACACTCAGGCAAAAAGAAGCGTGAGCATAGCTTCAGAGACGTCAGGCATTATTGATGCCTTGCCAGTCAAAGAAGGTCAGCAAGTCAAAAAAAACGAACTAATTTGTAAAATCCGTGTTGGCGCTCGTGAAGCGAAACTTGCCGAAGCCGAGGCACTCATGCGTTCAAAAGAAATTGACTTTAAAGCTGCTGAAAAACTCGTTGAAAAGGGCCATTTTTCCTTGAGCCGCGCTGCTGCAGCACAAGCCGCCTTTGACACGGCAAAAGCTCTGGTCGCTCAGCGTCGTATTGAGCTGGAGTACACGATGATCCGCGCACCATTTGATGGTGTTTTGGATGTCAGACATGTGGAATTAGGTGATTTCATTACAATAGGACAGCCTTGCGGCACCGTGATTGATAAAAACCCTCTCAAAATCGTCACTCAAGTTTCTGAAAAACAAATCAGCTCTTTAAAAACTGGCGCAAATGGAAAAGCGACATTAGCCACCGGTGAAGTGGTTGAAGGTATTATAAGCTATCTCGCTGAAAAAGCAGATCCGGTTACACGTACATTCCGGATGGAAGTTGAAGTTGATAATTCCGATTATCGATTAAGAGACGGTGTCAGTACCAATCTAGAAGTCGAAGCAGGTATAACAGAAGCTTATTTGCTTCCCCATGGCATTATCACGCTTGAAACCTCCGGCAATGTTGGCGTGATGACGGTTGAAAATAATCTTGCGCGCGTCCACCGGATCACCATTTTATCTGACGGACCTGAAGGCGTCTGGGTTAAGGGGTTAAATGGACCCCAAGAATTTATTACTGTCGGACAAGAATTTGTCGTTGATGGTCAGCCCCTAAAGGTAACAGAAACCAAAATTACACTGGATAACGTCCCCTCAGATAAGGCATTAGTCCAATAATGTTCAATATTGTTCTAGCCGCTATTGAGCGCGGAAGAGCCGTGATTTTTCTCATGGGCGTCATTCTGCTATCCGGCTTGGCAGTTTTGATTAATATCCCCAAAGAAGCCGAGCCTGATATTCCAATTCCATATATCTATGTATCTGTAATCCATCCGGGTATCTCACCCGAGGATGCGGAGAGGCTTCTTGTCCGGCCGCTGGAAAAAGAACTCATGCTTGCAGAAGGGCTTGATGAGATACTTGGATTTGGCGGACAAAATTATGGCGCCGTTATCGTTAAATATGATGTCGATGTAGATGTCGACGAAGCCTTGCTTGAAACGACACGACTTGTGGATATTGTTAAACCAAAATTCCCCAAAGACAGTGAAGAGCCGCTTATTAAGGAAGTAAATGTTACGGCCTTCCCGGCTCTTTTTGTAGCCTTGTCAGGGCAAGTCAGCGAACGGGAGCTTATCCGACGAGCTAAAACCCTAAAAAACGAGTTAGAAAACCTACCCAATGTACTCGGCGCTGAGATTATGGGCGACAGGGAAGAACAGTTAGAAGTAATCATCAATCCAGCACGTATGGAGGCCTATCAGATTTCGCATAATGAGCTTTATGCGATTATAGCCAATAACAATCGTGTAATCCCCGCGGGGCAAATGGATACAGGACTGGGAAGATTTACCATTTCCGTGCCTGGTCTTTTCGAAACCGCCGAAGATGTTTTTAAACTCCCCGTCAAGGTAAGGGGGGATGCGGTTGTTACCCTTTCTGATATTGCCGAAATCAGACGAACCTTTAAGGACCAACAAACTCGGACTTTTTATAATGGTAATCCGGCTTTAATTTTAAAGGTTAAACGTAAAACAGGCACTAATGTTCTGGAAATGACTGATCAGGTTAGAGATAGAACAAAAGAATATACTGCGAATTGGCCGGAAAATATTAGCGTCAATTTTAGCTTTGATCAGTCTTCTCATGTATTCAATATGATTAATTCCCTGCAAAGCTCAATTGCCAATGCGATTGTTCTCGTAATGCTTATTGTCATCGGCGCCCTTGGGTTTCGGTCTGCAATGATGGTTGGCATCGCAATCCCAACAAGCTTTATGATGAGTTTTGTTCTGCTTAGCCTTTTCGGTAATTCACTTAATATGATGGTGATGTTTTCCCTCATTCTTTGTGTCGGTATTCTTGTCGATAGCTCTATTGTGATTGTAGAATATGCCGACAGAAAAATGGCAGAGGGGCTCGGCCGAAAAGAAGCCTATGCCCGGTCGGCTGAACGAATGTTTTTCCCCATACTGTCATCAACAGCCACAACATTAGCGGCTTTCACACCTCTATTATTTTGGCCGGGTGTATCTGGTGAATTTATGAGTTATCTGCCACGCACGCTCATTTTTGTTCTTACCTCATCATTAGTAATGGCGCTTTTCTTCCTCCCGGCACTAGGGGGGCTTTACGGTAAGACTGAACAGTCAGGCGACCCGACACTTGCTGCTTTATCAGCAGATAATCCTAATCTTGTCATTGACGAGAAAACTTTGACCGGCAAGTATCTTTTGATTCTGGAACGGCTCATGGTGAATCCGCTTCGAACTTTTGTAGCCTTAATGATTATTTTTGCATCCATAATCATGACTTACAGATTTTTTGAAAAAGACACATTGTATTTTGCTGAGATTGAACCCAGACAGGCAATTGTTCTGGTTCGCGCAAGGGGTAATTTGTCTCTTGATGACACTGAGAGATTGACGCGGTCCATTGAAAAAGAAGTTATGCAAATCAAAGGTATTCAAGCTGCACTGACTCAATTTGGGCCTAATATCGCATATGGTGACTCTGGTAATAATGTGAATCCAACAGACCTTATTGGATCTATTTTTATTGAATTTCAGCATTTCACAGTGCGCGAAAGCTCAACTAAAATTATTCAAAAAATCAAAGATCGGACTAAAGACTTTCCGGGCATTATTGTTGAAGTCCGTGAACAAGAAGACGGCCCTCCTATAGGAAAAGATATACAGCTTGAGATTAGATCGAATAATTATGAAGGATTGATTGATGTTGCTGAAAAGGCCAATGGTAAATTCAAAAGCTTGGATGAACTACTAACAGATGTTGAAGATAACCGTTCATCACCCGGAATCGAATGGAAAATTAAAGTAGATCGTGAAAAGGCAGGCCTTTTCGGTGCAGATATTTCTACTGTTGGCGCCATGGTGCAAATGATAACGAATGGTGCGGAACTTGGTACTTACAGACCAATTGACGCCGATGATGAAGTCGAAATCCGGATCCGCTATCCCGAAGAATATCGGGACATTAAAAACATGGATAGCTTACGTGTGAATACCCCAATGGGTAGTGTGCCGATAAGTAATTTTGTTGACCGCACAGCAAGTCAACGTAAAATTCAGATTGACCGGACGGATGGTTATCGACAAATCACAGTCAAAGCCAATGTTCTTATTAACCCCATTACAAACGAAAAATACCCGATAGCAGAGGCGATGACAGAAATTCAACTTTGGTTGGAAGAACAAGATTTCGGCCCAGAATACCTTTTCCGTTTCAGGGGAAGCAGTGAAGAGGAAGAAGCAGCTGCAGGCTTTTTAGGTAATGCTATGTTGGGCGGGCTTGCCTTGATGTTTATTATTCTACTTCTGCAGTTTAATAGTTTTTACTACGCCATCCTGACCCTGACGACAGTAGCGTCATCTAGTATTGGCGTGCTTATCGGACTGATGGTAACGGGTGAGCAATTTATTGTGGTTTTCTCTGGTGTTGGCATTGTCGCCCTTGCCGGCATTGTCGTAAATAATTCAATTGTTTTGATTGATACACATCAACGGCTTGAAAAATCCGGAATGGATTTGAAAGAAGCTGTTTTACGGGCTGCAGGACAAAGGATACGCCCTATTCTTATCACCACGGGAACAACTATTATTGGCTTGCTACCCATGGCAATGGGCACCAGCATTAATATTTTTACGCGCACTATAGAATTAAATAATCCGATTTCAGCATGGTGGACGAATATGTCGATTTCTATCGTTTTTGGTCTCGGTTTTTCAACCGTGCTGACGCTGATTACTATTCCGGTTCTGATTATGTTACCGAACTATCTTCGCAATGTGACTTTTCCAAAATTCAAACAGCAATATGCCGTGCTCCGAAACGGTTAATGAATTTTACGCTGAACGCTCCATTAGTCGGTATTTGCGCATAGCAATCGGTATACTCATCAAATATGCAGCACATAAAACAAGCATCATAATCCACGGGAAAGTAGACAAAGCACCTGCTATCAGAACAAATGTCAGAATTATAGAAATTAGATAGACACGTGGAACTCTAAACTTGAGAAGCTTAAGAGAAAAGGTTGGAACACTGCTGACCATCAGCAATGAAATGATGACAACCAAACAGGCAATCGGCATTAAAAAAGAAGACATGTCAAACCCCAAAAAAGACACATAAAGGGGCGATAGAACCATAATGCCTGCAACGGGAGAAGGAACGCCTACGAAAAAGTTTTGCATCCAAATCGGCATTTTTTCACTGTCATCTGATGAAATAGCATCTTGAAGGACATTGAATTTCGCTAAACGTAAAGCTGCACAAACAACATATAAAATCACAACCAACCAGCCTAGTCGGCCAATCTCGTTAAGTTGCCAAAGATAAATCATTATAATTGGTGCGATACCAAAATTGAAGAAATCTGCAAGAGAGTCGAGTTGACCGCCTATTTTACTTTCGGCCTTGAGCGCACGAGCAACGCGTCCGTCTATCGCATCGAGGAAAGCGGCAATAAAAATAAATTCAACCGCCAATTCATATCGTCCCTCCAGCGCAAAACGGAAAGAGTTCAGCCCGGCGCATAGTGCAAGCGTGGTAATAATGCTGGGAACAAGGGTTCTAAAATAAACAAAATTACCCTGCTTTACCTCCTGCTTATTAGCTTGCTTGATATCTGCGTTTTGGCTCGTATTTGAGTTGGATTTCTTAATAACTATTTCAGCTTTTCAGAGCTGCCCTTTTTAAGTTGAATTAATACAGAAAGTTAAATTGGGTCTGCGACACGTTGCACTTGATTATCAGAATCCATTAAATCGGCCATGATTGTTTCACCACCAAGAACTTGCTGACCGACAGCAACTTTGGGCGCTATACCATCCGGCAGATAAACATCAACGCGGCTTCCAAAACGTATCAGACCAAATCTTTCTCCAGTTTTGAGGCTTTCACCCTCCTCCACCCAGCATAAGATCCTCCGAGCCACGAGGCCAGCAATTTGAACGACAACCATTTCCTTACCGTCTGGAAGTTCTAACAAAAGAGATTGTCTTTCATTTTGGTCGCTTGCTTTTTCCAAATCAGCGCTCAAAAACTTACCTGTACGATAAAGTGATTTTTTAATTTTTGCCGTATGAGGTACGCGATTAATATGACAGTTAAACACATTCAAAAAAATGGAAATCCGTGTCATTGGTGTTTCACCAAGCTCAAGCTCCTGAGGCGGCACAGCTTCTGTTATCATATTCACCACACCATCGGCTGGGCTAATTATCAACCCTTCCTGATTGGGAACATATCTCAATGGATCGCGAAAAAAATAGGCGCAAAAAATCACGCCAATCACGCCAAGCCAACCTAAAAAAGTCGAAACAAAAAACAGAGCTATAGTAGCGGCTGCAAAAATAAGTATAAATCTGTATCCTTCCGGATGAATTGGCAATATCAGAGATAGGAAATTATGCATGTTAAGCTCCTTATTGTTCTGTAATTTACTATATCACGCTTTAACGTCACGGATTTATCAGAATCATCATTAAGTCTAGATATTATACTAAACTGAGGTTTTTTTATGACCAAGTCTGTTTGTGTTTTTTGTGGTTCAAGAGACGGCGCTTTACCAGAATTTCGAGAGGTCGCTGTTGAGTTAGGGCGTTCTTTAGCCCAAGCTGGCATAAATCTCGTATATGGTGGTGGTCAAGTCGGATTGATGGGGCATCTCGCACGAGCTGCGCTGGCAGATGATGGACATGTAACCGGCATTATTCCTGAATTTTTAAATAAGCGTGAAATACGTTTTGATGACGTATCTCTGGTTGTAGAAACAAAAACCCTTCGCGATAGAATCAAAAAAATGGAAGAGCATTCGGATGCGTTTATCGTGTTACCGGGTGGAATTGGTACGCTTGATGAATTGATGCAGATGTTCACGATGAATCTTTTAAAGCAACAAAACAAACCGATTTATATCCTCAATTTAAATGGTTTCTGGAACCCCTTTTTCACCATGATGGATGCGTTTGAAGATGCCGGATTTATCTATCCCGGCAGTCGGGATTTGTTAAAAATCTGCACAACAGTTGAAGATGTAATTCTGGCTATAGAAACCGATATCTAATCAGTGTCAGAAGGGTTTGGTGAGACGCCTTCTTTCATAAGCTTATAGACAATACTGTCATGAAGTGCCTGAAAACTAGCCGCAACAATGTTTTCTGACACGCCGACAGTCCTCCATGAATGGCCTTCACCATCAGCACTTTCAATCAATACGCGGGTCACCGCGCCTGTACCTGTATTAAGAATACGCACTTTAAAATCTACAAGGCGCATATCTGAGAGATATGGCGCGTATCTTCTCAAATCTGCTCGAATAGCCATATCTAATGCATTAACCGGACCATTACCTTCACCAGTGGTGGTGAGGCTCTGCCCGTCAATATTCAAACTAACTTCTGCCGTGGCGCGAGGCTCGGGATTAGCTTCATCCCATGCAACTTTCACTTCATAATTCAGCACATTAAAATAGGTTGGTAAGGTACCCAGCATTTCATGTGCCAATAATTCAAAAGAGGCACCGGCACTGTCAAAACTATAGCCTTCTAGTTCTTTGTGTTTAATGCCAGACAGGATACGCTCTACTGCAGAATTATCTTCACCAACAGATATACCAGCTGACTCAAGACGAGCCAGAATATTACTTCGACCCGCTTGATCCGAGACAAGAATAATACGCGCATTACCAACTACTTCAGGATCAACATGCTCATAAGTGGAAGGGTCCTTCATGACAGCAGAGACATGAATCCCGCCTTTATGGGCAAAGGCATTATCTCCAACATAAGGTGCATGCCGGTTGGGAGTTCGATTAAGAATATCATCCAACAGAAGCGAGGTTTTTTTGAGTTTACTCAAATTGGCTATATCAATACCGGTTTTATATTTATCGGCATAGCCGGGCTTCAAAAGCAAACTTGGAATAAGCGAAACCATATTCGCATTTCCGCAACGCTCACCCAAACCGTTTAAAGTGCCTTGCACCTGACGAACTCCGCCATCAATGGCTGCGAGAGAATTAGAAACAGCGTTTTCCGTATCATTATGAGCATGGATGCCAAGCCTGTCACCTGGGAAGCGCGCCGAAAGTGCTGAAATAATATCATAAACATCGCCCGGTAATGTTCCACCATTCGTATCACACAGCACAGCCCAACGCGCACCTGACTCAAGCGCTGTTTCAATGCAGGATAACGCATAGTCAGGGTTTGCTTTGTAACCATCGAAAAAATGTTCGCAGTCAATCATGGCTTCTTTATCATGCTCAAGAATGGCTTTCACACTCTCCGAAATGCATTCAAGGTTTTCTTCCAGACTGATATTTAACGCGACATCGACATGATAATCCCAGCTTTTTGCTACAAGACAAACTGCTTGAGCCTCAGCACCCAAAATTTGCGCCAGCCCCGGATCATTAGCCGCTGACCGCCCGGCACGTTTTGTCATACCGAAAGCTGTCATTTTTGCTTGAGACAAATTATGTGACTTTGAGAAAAAATTAGTATCCGTTGGGTTGGCGCCTGGATAGCCGCCTTCTACATAATCCAGCCCTAACTCATCCAGCGTCATGGCAATAGTGATTTTGTCGTCGACAGAAAAGTCCACGCCAGCAGTCTGCTGCCCGTCTCTTAGAGTTGTGTCAAATAAGTAGAGCCTTTCAAGGCTGTGATCTTCACTCATTGTCTCAATAATTATCCCTTGAGACGATTCTTGACATGCGTCGGGCCGATAAGCAACAGCAGGTTTTGCATTTCAGGTCCATGAGCCTGACCTGTGAGAGCTTTACGAAGTGGCATAAAAAGTTCTTTACCTTTCCGACCCGTAGATTGCTTTAGTTCAGTCGTCCATTGGGACCAGCTTGTTTCGTCCCATGGTTCAGCAGGTAAACAGTTCATTGCCGTATCAAGATAATCTCGATCTTCAGGGTCGATCAAACTTTCAACCGGACCTTGAATAATCTGCCAAAGTGCAACAGCGTCCTCGAGCTTGTCGATATTTCCCCGCACAGTCTCCCAAAAAAATGTGCCAGTTTGCGTGTCACCACAATTAACGCCGAGAGATAACAATTTATCTGCAACTCTTTCATAAGGCAGACTTTGCAATAATTTCACATTCAATCTTTGCAACTCTGCCGGGTCAAAGCGCGCAGGTGCTCTACCGAGGCGGGTCAAATCAAAACCCGCAACAATCGGCGCCATCTCAGCATGTGCCTCTACCGGATCAGGAGTGCCGAGCCGAGCAATCAAACTGTTAATCGACATCGGGTCTATGCCGTCTTCTCTCAAAGACTCGAGAGATAGTGACCCAAGTCGTTTAGACAGCGCACTCCCATCAGCCATGACTAACAACGGGTGATGTGCGAAAACAGGAATATCGCCCCCCGCTCCCGCAAGAGCCATAATCAATTCAATTTGCGCTGCTGAGTTTGTGACATGATCTTCACCGCGAATAATGTGCGTTATATTGAAGTCGAGGTCATCCACCACGCTTGGTAAAGTATATAGATATGTCCCGTCAGCACGAACTAGCACCGGGTCAGAAAGGCTGGATGTATCCACAAGCTGGTCACCACGCACCAAATCCTGCCAACTCACCTTATTACCGGATAATTTAAAACGCCAATGCGGCGAACGCCCTTCTGACTCCAGTTTGGCCTTTTCGTCGTCACTGAGTTCCAAAGCTGCACGGTCATATACCGGTGGCTTGCCTCGCGCACGTTGCCGCTTGCGTTTAAGGTCCAGCTCATCGGGTGTTTCATAACATGCGTAAACCAACCCCATCTCTTTAAGCTTATTGAAAGCTGCATCATAGGAGTCAAAACGGTCAGATTGCTTGGCAGTTAGATCATACGGCAAACCCAGCCATGCCAAATCATCAACAATCCCTTGCGCAAAAGCTTCAGTGGACCTCTCTGCATCCGTATCATCCAGACGCAGCATAAATTGCCCGCCATTAGCTCTAGCAAAGAGTGCGCAAAACAATGCTGTTCTGGCATTGCCGACATGAAGCCGACCAGTCGGACTTGGTGCAAAGCGGGTAATTATTGACATTATTGAACCTTTCATCAGCCCTTGAGGCGCGCGTTTCTAAAACCGTTCGTAATCGGGTAACGACGGTCACGCCCAAAATTTCGATGGCCTATTTTGACACCTGGCGCAGCCTGACGCCGCTTATATTCAGAGATATATAACAAATGCTCAATTCGTTTCACAGTGTCTGGATCATGCCCTCTGGAGACAATCTCATCAAATCCAAGCTCCTCTTCGACAAGCCCTGACAAAATATCGTCCAGCGCATCATAAGGCGGCAAACTATCTTCATCTTTCTGATTATCCCGCAATTCAGCTGTTGGTGGTTTTTCAATAATTGAAACGGGAATAACTTTTCCGTTTTGCCCCAAAGCACCAACGGGAAAATGTGAATTGCGCCAAGCGGCAAGCGCAAAAATTTCGGTCTTATAAATATCTTTTATCGGATTGAAACCACCATTCATATCACCATAAAGTGTCGCATAACCGACAGACACTTCGGACTTATTACCCGTCGTAACGACCATCGAACCAAACTTATTCGACAGCGCCATCAGTAATGTACCGCGCAAGCGCGACTGAATATTCTCTTCGGTAATATCATTGGGCATATCACCGAACATTGATGACAATGACCCTTCCAGCACGCCGACGCTATCTTCAATCGAAACTTCATCAAGTTTCACCCCGAGCAAATCAGCGCATTCCTTTGCGTCATCAAGACTTTCTTGAGAGGTAAATTTAGAGGGCATCATAATGCAATGCACGTGTTCAGGCCCCAATGCATCTGCGGCTAATGCTGCACAAATTGCACTGTCTATACCGCCGGACAAGCCAAGTAATACACTCGGAAAGCCGTTTTTACGAACATAATCCCTTAGACCCAACATCGCGGCTTGATAAGTAGCCGCTAGCCCCTGCTCTAATGGAGTTATGTGGTCACTGACACATGAGACAACCCCTTGAGTCATGGACCATGCGGTATGCACAATATCTTCCTGCCAGGCCGGCAATTGCACAGCCACCTCACCTGTAGACGACATCACAAAGCTAGCACCATCAAAAACTAATTCATCCTGACCACCCAACTGGTTCACATAGACCAGTGGCAAATCAGTGGCGCGGCTTCTAGCTACGGCATGCACCAGACGCCTCTCCGGCTTGCCTGTTTCATAGGGCGAACCATTTGGCGATATTAATATTTGCGCACCTCTGGATTTCAGATGAGAACACACATCTTCAAACCAAATATCTTCACAAATCGGCAAACCTATTTTCAAATCACCTGAAGATGTGGAGACGGTGACAGGGTCAGGTAATGTTCCGGCGCAAAAAAGCCGTTTTTCATCAAAAACTGAATAATTTGGCAAATGAACTTTATGACGGATATGACTGCGCCCACCTTCCGCCACCATGACGCTATTATAAAGTGAACCATCTTCTTCATATGGCAAACCAAAGATATAAGCAGGGCCATCATCAGCCGTTTCAGCAACAAGCTGATCCGCAACATCTTTAATATAGCTTACAAATGCGCGCTTCATTACCAAGTCTTCCGGTGGGTAACCACATAAAAACAACTCACTCGCAACGACTAAATCGGAACCGACTTTAGCTGCTTCAGCCCGCGCTGCACGCAATAAATCCGCATTACCGGATACATCTCCGACTTTCGGATTTAGCTGTGCCAGCGTTAAAGTTATTTTTTCTTCCATAGCAGGTATTTAGCGTTAGTCACGGCTGAGAACAAGCCCAACCTCCACCCTCTTGAATTTTGTCTAAAAAGCTGACAAAAGAAAGTTGAAATGGGATAAACCTTAATAGGTTAACGCCGTAATAGGTTAGATAAGGTTAAAAAATGAACTGGTCTCCAGATAGCTGGCGCAACAAGCCTGTAAAGCAAGTGCCAACTTATGATGATGAAAAAGCATTAAAAGATGTGGAAGAACGTCTTGCGGGTTTTCCACCTCTGGTTTTTGCTGGTGAAGCTAGAAATTTAAAAAGCCAATTGGCGAGTGTTTGCAATGGAGAAGCTTTTTTGCTTCAAGGTGGAGATTGTGCCGAAAGCTTTGCAGAACATCAGGCAGACTATATTCGTGATACATTCCGCGTCATGCTTCAAATGGCCGTGGTGCTGACTTTTGGCACGAAACTCCCCGTAGTTAAAATCGGACGGATTGCCGGTCAATTTGCCAAGCCGCGCTCTGCAGACACAGAAATTCTTGATGGGGTGGAATTACCAAGTTATCGCGGCGACATTATTAATGGCATTGAGTTTACCGCAGAAGCCCGCGTCCCCGACCCTAGCAGACAGATATCTGCTTACAGACAATCTGCTTCGACATTAAATCTACTCCGCGCCTTTGCTAAGGGCGGTTATGCAGATTTGAATGAAGTACATCGCTGGAATCTTGGTTTCGTAGCGGAAAGCCCCCAAGGTGAGCGTTATCAAGAAATTGCTGACCAGATTGATGCCGCTATGAGCTTCATGAATGCCTGTGGGATTAACAGTGTTACTGCGCCACAAATGGGCATGGTTGATTTCTATACCAGCCATGAGGCGTTGTTACTTGTCTACGAACAAGCGTTAACCCGTCTCGACAGTACCAGCGGTGATTTCTACGATACGTCAGCACATATGCTATGGATTGGTGACCGCACCCGACAGCCGGATAGCGCCCATGTCGAATTTTTGTCCGGTATTAAAAATCCGATTGGGTTGAAGTGTGGACCAAGTCTAGACCCGGAAGAATTAATCGTGCTGCTTGATAAACTTAATCCTGACAATGAAGCGGGGCGTATAACGCTTATCTCAAGATTTGGTCATGACAAAGTTGAGGACCATCTTCCAGCTCTTATCAAAAAAGTCGAAACTGAAGGCCGAAAAGTTGTCTGGTCGTGCGATCCAATGCACGGCAATACTATCAAAGCTTCCAATGGCTATAAGACACGCCCTGTTGATCGCATTTTGACAGAGGTCGAACAGTTTATTGGTGTTCACCAAGCTGAAGGTACTCATCCTGGCGGCATCCACTTTGAAATGACAGGTCAAAATGTGACTGAATGTTTGGGTGGAGCACAGGCGATTACAGAAGCAGATTTATCCAGCCGTTATCACACACATTGCGATCCTAGGCTGAACGGCTCTCAAGCTCTTGAGCTGGCTTTCCTTATCAGTGAGAAACTGAAACGCCACCACGAAGAAAATACAAAAGTCGCTTAATTTAGAAATTTAATTTTCTATTTTAACTTACCGGTTGCTTCATTGTAACAAGCTCTTCTGCCGCTGTTGGATGCACAGCGACAGTTGCATCAAATTGCGATTTTGTTGCGCCCATTTTCACGGCAATACCAAAAGCTTGAATCATTTCCCCACTATCAGGTCCGACTATGTGAAGGCCGAGGACTTTATCCGTCTTGCGGTCAACAACGAGTTTCATAAGTGTCTTTTCATCACGACCAGATAATGTGTGCTTCATCGGTCGGAATACGGATTTATAAATATCAACGTCAAACTTATTACCCCTTGCTTCTTCTTCAGTCATGCCGACTGTGCCAACAGGCGGTTGAGAAAAAACAGCTGTAGGGATATTCGAATGATCAACAGCAAGCGGGGTGTTGTTGAAAACTGTTTCAGCAAATGCCGCCCCTTCTCTAATAGCGATTGGTGTAAGTTGGCTTCGATCAGTCACATCACCAACAGCGTAGATATTATCTACTGAGGTTTGAGAGTAAGCATCAACTTTGATTTCACCTTTTGACCCAAGCTCGACCTCAACAGTATCTAAGCCTAGCCCTCGAACATATGGCACACGACCCGTCGCATACATCACACATGATGTTTCCCGGCGTGTCCCATCCTTAAAGGTAACTTCAAAACCCTTCCCATCTTTCTTAATAGATGTGATGTCATTTTGGGTTTGAACATCTATGCCTTTTTTAACCATTTCTTCTTGAACATGGGTGCGAATATCACCGTCAAAGCCACGTAAAATTTCTTCACCACGATAGACAAGTGTTACATTCGCGCCGAGCCCATTGAAAATACCGGCAAATTCAACAGCAATATATCCGCCGCCTACAATCGTAATATCAGACGGAAAATCTTTTAAATAGAATGCTTCATTGGAACTAATGGCATGTTCAATACCATCAATTTCAGGCATGAAGGGCGTCGCACCCACAGCTATCAAAATATAATTTGCAGTGATTTCACGCCCATCCAGCAATACAGTATGCGCATCTTTGAAAACGGCTCTACCGTTTAATATTTCTACTCCAGAGGCTTCAAGATTCCGTATATAGATTTTATTTAAGCGGTCAATTTCCGTGTCTTTATTGGCAATAAGCTTAGACCAGTCAAATGAACTTTGACCAACATCCCAGCCAAAACCAGCAGCATCTTCAAATTCTTCGGCAAAATGACTGGCGTAAACAAAAAGCTTTTTAGGTACGCAGCCTCTAATAACACAGGTACCACCAACGCGGTGTTCTTCTGCAATGGCAACTTTGGCACCATGGGATGCACTCATACGTGCCGCCCGAACGCCGCCACTTCCGGCGCCAATAACAAATAAGTCATAGTCAAAAGTCATAATTCACCGAACTCTTTTAAGCCGTCCTGAGTGGCAATGATTGCCCCAGTCGCCAAGCCCAGAAAGAGACCATGCTCAACAACACCGGGTATATTTAAGATGTCTTCAGAGAGTGATGTTGGGTCATCAATCTGCCCCAAAGCACAGTCATAAATATAATGGCCGCCATCCGTTACAACCGGAGTCTCAGCGCCACGCAAAGTTACATCACCCGCCAACCCATTGGCGCTAATGGCTTCGCAAATCATCTGTGCGGTTGTTTCGTGCGCAAACGGATTAACTTCAACAGGTAAAGGGAACGCGCCAAGACGCTCAACAAGTTTGCTGTCATCAGCAATTACAATCATACGCACAGAGGCAGCAGCTACAATTTTTTCTCTAAGCAGAGCCGCACCACCCCCTTTAATGAGTGAAAGCCCTGCATCCATTTCATCGGCGCCATCCACTGTCAAATCAAGACCTCCGAGTTCATCAAGATTTACAAGAGGGATATTTAACCCTTCAGCTTGTTGGCGCGTTTCCTCGGAAGTCGGCACACACCTCACCTCCAAACCCGCTGCGCATTTTTCACCTAGGCCGTCAACGAAATGCTTGGCCGTTGAACCAGTACCCAAACCTAGCCTCATACCAGGGGTGACAAGCTCTAAAGCGCGAAGTGCCGCCATTTTTTTTAAGTCATCGCTGTTAGACATCTTTATTAAACTGCTCTTTTCTAATCATTTCCCATGCACTGTTGATAATCGCCATTCGGTCATTAGCCAAGTGTAGAATTTCTACTGGCACACCCCGCGCTTGCAACTGATCAGGGTGATTTTCACGCGAGGCATTTAGCCATGCTGACCGCGCCACATCAAAAGAGGCTTCAGGCTCAATACCTAAAACGGCAAATGGATCGAAAACATCAGGATTATGCCGCGCATGAATACGTGTGAAGTCGGCCTCGTTGAGCGCAAAATTTTCTGCCACACGACGAAGGAATATTTCTTCAGCATGATTAAGCGTGCCATCCGCATAAGCGATATAAAACAACGCATCCAGAACATCTTCACAGACTTTAGGGCGGTCAGCAAAAATGTCAGCTACCTGACGCGCATAAGCCTCGAAACCGGCAATATCTTCTTGAGCTAGTTTGTATACACGAGCGACGTTGCGTTGCTCACCTTCCGGTACGCGGCAAATACGGTAAAAAGCATCCACTTCCACAGGGGAAACAATACCATCTGCCTTTGCCATTTTTGCAGACAAGGCAATAAGTGCGATAGTGAAAGCAACTTCTTTATCAAGCTCACGATCAAATGCATAGTGACCAGCAACTGTCCCAGCGACAGCCCCCAAAGGCCCGCCTAGATACGCCCCAACAACAGCACCAGCAAATTTTCCCCAAATCGACATGGCAGCAGATTATCAGCTTTCTCAAGAGGTGTCAGGAATAAGGTTTTAAGCCTATAGATTAGGCTTTGTATGAAAGTATAGGCGCCATCCACTTTTCACAAATTTCAAGTGTCATACCTTTTCTTTTTGCATAATCTGCAACCTGATCGCGGTTTATTTTACCAACACCGAAATAAGCACTGTCAGGATGGCTGAAATAAAGTCCCGACACTGCCGCACCTGGCCACATAGCGAAGCTCTCTGTCAAAGTTAACCCAATGGTTTTCTCGGCATCAAGCAACTCAAATAGAGTGCCCTTCTCTGTGTGGTCTGGTTGAGCAGGATAGCCAGGAGCTGGACGAATGCCCGTAAACTCTTCATTAATCAAAGCATCATTGTCCAATGCCTCGTTAGGTTCATAACCCCAAAGCTCCGTTCGCACCAATTGATGCATACGTTCAGCAAAAGCTTCAGCCAGTCTGTCTGCAAGCGCTTTTGACATGATGGAACTATAATCATCCCCATCAGCTTCAAACTTTTTAGCGATTTCATCTTCACCATGACCTGACGTAACAGCAAATCCGCCAATGTAATCCGGCTTACCGCCAATTGGCTGGATATAATCTGCTAAGGCAAAGTTGGGGCGGTCGTTTGTTCGAAGCATTTGCTGACGCAAAGTATGTAAACGAGCCAATTCGGCGTTTCGGGTATCATCTTCATATACAATGATATCATCCCCGTCGCGCGCCGCAGGCCAAAAGCCAATAACGGCCTTTGCAGTAACCCACTTCTCAGCAATCATTTTATCGAGCATATCATTGGCATCTTTAAATAGGCTCGTTGCCGCTTCCCCAACAACATTATCAGACAATATGGCCGGATAACGACCATGCAAATCCCAACTCTGGAAGAAAGGTGTCCAATCAATATAGTCACGCAATTCAGCTAGATTATAATCCTCAAATACCTTCGTCCCAAGAAAGGAAGGTTTGACAGGTGTCACATCGTCACCTTTAAAGGCATTAGCGCGGGCTTTTTCAATTGGGCAGCGCGTATCCTCAGTACGCCCTCTTGCGTGCTTTTCTGCCATAGTCTCATAATCAGATCTGATTTCTTTGCGATAATTCTCTGAGGTTTCGTCAGATAAGAGAAGACTTGCAACACCCACAGCACGACTGGCATCAGTAACATAAACAGTCTGCCCACGTTCATAATTTGGATTAATTTTCACTGCGGTATGTATTTTTGAGGTTGTCGCACCGCCTATCAATAATGGAATATTTAAACCGCGACGCTCCATTTCAGAGGCAACATGGCACATTTCATCCAAGCTAGGTGTGATCAGTCCAGAAAGGCCAATAATATCGACCTTTTCTTCTACGGCACGATCAATGATATCATTTGCGGGTACCATAACCCCCATGTCTATGACTTCGAAATTATTACACTGCAAAACGACACCAACAATATTTTTGCCGATGTCATGAACATCGCCCTTAACAGTTGCCATGAGAACTTTGCCCTTGGTCGATGATTGAATATTTACCCCAGTTTTTAGCGCCTCTTCTTTTTCTTTATCCATAAATGGCTCAAGATAAGCTACGGCTTTTTTCATCACACGAGCAGACTTGACGACTTGAGGTAAAAACATTTTACCATCACCAAACAAATCCCCGACCCTATTCATGCCATCCATTAGCGGGCCTTCAATGACATTAAGCGGGCGATCCACACTTTGGCGGGCTAGCTCTGTATCTTCTTCGATATAATCACCAATGCCGTTAACCAACGCATGCATTAGCCTTTCAGGTACTGATGTCTCCCGCCAGCTTAAATCAGCCTCCTGCTTCGCACCACCTTGACCAAGATAATCCTCGGCGACCTTCAATAGATTATCGGTAGCGTTATCATTGGCATTGAGTAACACATCCTCAACGGCAGCTTTTAATTTTGCATCAATGTCTTCATAAATTGCCAACTGGCCAGCATTGACGATGCCCATATCCATACCGGAATGAATAGCATGGTAAAGAAAAGCAGAATGCATCGCCTCACGAACGGCATCATTCCCACGGAATGAAAACGAAATATTCGACACCCCGCCCGAAACATGTGCACCTGGAAGCTCTGTGCGGATTCTTTTAGTGGCCTCGATAAAATCAACTGCGTAATTATTATGCTCTTCAATGCCTGTGGCTACCGCAAAAATATTAGGGTCAAAAATAATATCCTCTGGCGGGAAACCAACTTCATTAACCAATATGCGGTAAGAGCGCGCGCAAATTTCAAATTTTCTATCCGCGGTGTCAGCCTGACCTTGCTCATCAAAAGCCATGACAATAACGGCTGCTCCATACCGCAAACACAATTTCGCATGCTTAATAAACTCATCCTCTCCCTCTTTGAGAGAAATAGAATTCACGACTGCCTTACCCTGAACACATTTCAAACCAGCCTCGATTACCGACCATTTAGAACTATCAATCATTATAGGCACACGAGCAATATCTGGCTCGGTTGCCGCAAGGTGCAAGAATCTGGTCATAGCCGCTTCACTGTCGAGCATGCCTTCGTCCATGTTGACATCGAGCAGATTCGCGCCGCCACGAACCTGGTCGAGGGCGA
>CALKOC010000010.1 GCA_938091085.1 uncultured Alphaproteobacteria bacterium | reverse complement strand
GGACAGCCCGTGACATGAGACAAGTTTTAGGGGTTGATGAAACCCCAGTTTCTGAGGTTGTAACGAAAGCGACAGCAGAAACAAAAAATGAGAATAAAGAGTTTTCTGACGGCTCTTAAAATCAGTTCAGAGAGATTGTTTTCGGGCCTATCCCCAGACCGGTTATACCACTGGCAGATAAGTCCCCAAGATACGGAGTAAAAATTGGCTTCCAAATCTCATGGTGAGGCAAATGGGCAAGATGCAGGCGGGTTCAATGTGGACCCAATGCACCAATTCGAGATTCATACGATTTATGAACTGCCACCAGTGGCAGGAATTGATGTCTCCTTTACCAATTCATCTCTCTGGATGATGATTGCTGTTACTGCGGCATCTCTTTTATTTATTTTTTCAGCCCGAAAGCCAACGCTTGTTCCCAGTAGGTTTCAATCTTTTGGTGAACTGACTTATGAATTTGTTGCCAACATGATTAGGGATAATGCCGGCAAGGAAGGCATGAAGTATTTTCCTTTTGTCTTCACGCTTTTTGTCTTTGTGCTGTTTTGTAACATGCTTGGTATGATCCCTTATTCTTTCACAGTCACCAGTCATCTTATTGTTACATTTGCATTGGCTTCTGCTGTGTTTTTACTCGTTACAGGTGTTGGTGTTATCCGTCACGGCGTTGGCTTTTTAAAGTTGTTTGTGCCGTCGGGTATACCAGTGGCGCTCTTGCCGTTATTGGTGGTGATTGAGCTTATCTCATATCTTACCCGTCCGGTGAGTCTGTCGGTGCGTCTGTTTGCCAATATGATGGCAGGACACACAATGTTAAAAGTTTTTGGCGGCTTTGCCGTCGCTTTCCTATCCGCTGGAGGTGTGATGTCTGCCGGAGCGATTGCTCCTGTTGCCATGATGGTTGCCTTTACAGGGCTGGAATTTCTAATTGCCTTTTTGCAGGCCTATGTTTTTACGATTTTGACCTGCATTTACTTAAATGATGCCATTCATTTGGATCACTAACTTTAACTAACCGCCCAGATGGGCACATAAATGGAGAGAAACTATGGAAGCAGAAGCAGCAAAATATATCGGCGCAGGCATTGCATGTATTGCCCTTGCAGGTGCAGGTATTTCAATCGGTACGATTTTTGGTAATTACCTTGCCGGTGCCCTTCGTAATCCTTCAGCAGCACAAAGCCAGTTCCCGAATCTTCTTCTCGGCTTTGCTCTGGCAGAAGCGACTGGCCTGTTTGGTCTTATCGTTGCACTCATTCTGCTGTTTGTTGTCTAAGTTAACGAACAGAGAGACATAAATGCCTCAGCTCGATCCGGCATCCTTTGCGCCGCAACTTGTCTGGCTGTTTATCAGCTTTGTCGCCCTGTATTTTCTGTTGGGTCGTTTTGCCTTGCCTAAAATCGGCGGTGTTATCAAAGCGCGACAAGACAGACTAGATGACGATTTAAGTCAGGCAGAAACCTATCGGCGAGAAGCCGAGCAGGCTATGGCTGATTATGAGACGGCGCTGGCGGAAGCCAGAGGCAAAGCTGCTGAGATTATACAAGAAGTCAGGGATGCAACCGCTGCGGAACTGGCGAAGCAAGAGGCTGAGCTTGAGGGGAAACTCTCTGCTCAGGCAGCTGAGGCAGAGGCGCGTATTCAGGCGTCCCGTGAAGCGGCACTTACAGGTATTCAAGAGACGGCTGAAGCAGTCGTCGCCGAGATTGTCCAAATGACCATAGGTCAGGACGTTAAGGAAGATGCCGTTAAAAAAGCCGTCTCAGAAGAAATGAATAACCGGAGATAACGCATGAGTTTTGACGCTTCCTTTTTTGTTGCTCTTTCTTTTGCTCTTGTCATGCTTGGGTTTTTAAAACTCGGATTGCCCGGGCGTGTAGCATCTATGCTTGACGAACGCGCTGATAAAATCCGTGAGGAACTGGAGCAGGCACAAAGTCTTCGTGATGAGGCACAAGCCTTGCTGAAAAATTATCGGCAACGTGTCAAAAAGGCGGAAGAAGAATCCCGGTCAATGATTGAACAGGCCAAGCTGGATTCCGAAAAAATGGCGGAAGACGCTCGCGCCGCCTTGCAGGATCGATTGGAAAGAAAGACCCGTCAGGCTGAAGATAAAATTGCACAAGCAGAGGTTCAACTTTCTCAAGAAATTCGAGCAGTTTCTGCAGAATTGGCCATCTCAGCGGCCGGGAAGCTTATCAGTGAGAACATGACCACTGAGACTGCTGATAAAATTCTCAATAGTTCAATTCAAAACGTCAGCAGTCATCTTAACTGATCGGCTTTTCCCGTTTTTTGTTTCGACCTGCATGTCAGCTTGGCTACGATATATCGGCCATTTACCAGAAGCCAGTTCATCAAGGCTCGGACTGGATTGGTTAAGCCTGTCTCTATAAATCCATAGATTTGCCATTACCTTTTGAACGTATAGCCGTGTTTCTGGCGCGCTCATACTTTCCATAAATAAAAGCGGGTCGTCTGGTCGACCTATTTCGCGCGACCACCTTTTTACCTTGCCGGATCCAGCATTATAAGAAGCAAGCACCTTAATCAGATTGTTTTCCATGGTCTTCTCGCCAAGTAATTTGAATAGAAGAGATTGACCAATATCCAGATTTACGGAGATATCATAAAGTCGGTCACGTCCTGATTTGTATCGGAATTTTCTATCGCCGGAGACAAAAGCGGCTGTGGCAGGCATAATTTGCATCAGTCCGCGCGCTCCCACGCGAGACTTGGCGCGTGCCTTAAATCGGCTCTCTTGACGGATAAGGGCAAATATTAGTGCTTTATCAACTTTGTAATCTGCTGATGGCATATAATCATGTATTGGGTAATAACCTTCAGGGAGTACATGAGGTGTTCGTTCATTGCCATATTCGAGTATTTCGGTCATGGCGAGTTCCACGGCTGAAAGTTTGAGATCAATTGCAAGTTCCAGCAAAGCCTTTTGTTGCGGACGAGTTAGTCGGTTTCGGATATTAAGCAACTCAAGCTCAGTAAGTTCTTGCTGGTCAGCCTCAAGAAGTTTGAGTGCGCGTTTAACGGCATCTAGGTTTCCAATGGTTTCAGCTTCTTGCAGACTGGTTTGAGTCCATGAGAAAGCGACAGGCCCGTTCAAGCGACGATAAGCCAACAGACCATAGAAATCATTACCACCATATTTAACAGCTTCTCCAAGCATTAAGGTGGCTTCAGGATTTTTGTTCAAGGCGAGGTAACTGCGTGCTGCCCAAACCGAGGCGGCGGCGCGGTGACGGTTTTTAGCATTTTCATTTTCGGATAGATTAGTAAAATGCTTAACAGCAAGATTAAATTTGTTGAGACGCCATGCCGCCAGACCTGCATGCCAGTCAGACAGCGTGACTATATGACGGCTTCGGGTAGCGAGTTGAGCTATTTCTAAAGCCTTTGCCGGCTTACCTTCGATAAAATAAGAGCGGGCGATTTTAGAGCGTAATAAATCTGTTTCGGCGGCGGAGAGTTGTCGATCCACTGATTTCTTGGAAATATAACGCAAGGCCTGTGTCGGGCGTTCGCGATAAGTTAGCCGGTTCACTTCCCGTCTGATACGTCGCGTACTGCGCTTATAGAAGGTCTTTACAGTTGGGAGAGACGAGGCATATGTTTGGTTATAAATGCGCTCAGGGGGCGGTTTAGGCATGCGCGCCCCTTTTGGGCGGCGTTTCTTAGCAAGATGGTAAACCTGCCATGCGCCCGGATGATCGGCATATTTTTTTAGCCAATCCCGCAATTCTGGCCATTTGGAGCGATAGGCCGTCGGATGCATATATCTCAGCCGATAAACATGCCCGAGTAAAGATGTGTCGTCGAGTTCTCTTATTAGTATGTCAGCGGATGCCCATTTGGCACTTTCCTGTAACTCGAAAATTCTTTTGTAGATCTCATGGTCCGGTTGTTTGGGTGGTGGTTCATAAGCAGGTCTCGGTTCAGGGGGGCCGAGTGTCCGAGCTTCTGTTTGGGCGCCGCCGCCTAAAAGCAATAAACTGAAAAAAAACAGAGAGGAGAATAGACGCATCAGTCTGTCCCGCCCAAATTAGCCGCTTCTGAGGGAAGCGTGTTTGAAAGTTTTTTTTGTAGACTGCATAAATCTTGCCAAGTCTCAGCTTTACGCGCAGGGTTTCTCAGCAGATAGGCTGGATGTAAAATCGGCAAGGCGGGGATGTCACGGCCTTTGATGTTAATGTCTTGCCATGAACCGCGCAATTTTGTGATGCCGAGTGTGCTGTCGAGCATTTCTTTGGCCGAAACCCCTCCAACAAGAACAAGAATGTCGGGTTGAACCATTTCAATATGACGCAACAAGAACGGGCGACATAATGCTGTTTCATCGGGTGTCGGGGTTCTGTTTCCGGTTGGACGCCACGGCACAAGATTGGTGATATAAATGTCGTTTCGATTAAGTCCGATAGCGGCAAACATTTTATCCAGCAATTTACCACTGCGCCCTATGAAGGGTTTACCTTCGCGATCTTCATCACGCCCCGGAGCCTCGCCCACCAGCATGATTTTGGATGCAGGATTACCATCAGCAAATACTGTATTTTTGGCTGCACGTTTTAGAGCACATCCTTCAAAAGCTTCCATTGCTTGTTTCAAGGCATCGAGTGTGTCGGCTTGCTCAGCAGCATTTTCTGCTGCAGAAATATCCCCGGCTTCTGCCACGGTTTCTCGCAATACTGCCGGTGCAACAGGGCGCGCCTTTGGAAGATCATATGAAGCCATGTCATTTGAAGCCATGCCATTTGAAGTCATGTCATCGTTTTGACTCTGAGGCTCATTAACGGGGGCAGAAACCAGTTGTGCTGTTAGCTTATGGTCATGTTGAGGGTCATGTTGGTGTTGAGGTTGAGGCTCAGGCGCAAATGTTTGTGTTGATATATGGCTTTCAAACCGATTAACCGGTTCGGCCTCAAGAAATACGTTAACCCCTGCATCTATTTGGAATTCCAAAGCATGAACCATATCCATATAGTCAGCATGACTGATAGGCGTCTTTTGAGGTTCTTGAGGTGTGTCTGTCACAGGGTGGTTATCCAAATCAGTATCTATACAGCTTTATAATATAGATTTGTTCGTCAGTCGTTTAAAACATCTATTTTTGTAGTGTATTCAACTTTATATACGGCATCATGCTCATATATGACGTGATGCTCAAGACAATAGGTCGCACATTGCATGAAGAATGGTCAATGTGATTTGCAATCCGCCTGATTCGTCATAAAATAGTATCTCATAAATACTTTATCTATTACATATTCTGAAGCTTGGACGTTTCGGAAGCATGTGAAAAGGAGAAGCCGTTGTCAGACTTACCGGTAAATGAAGTAAACACCCTTCAGGGCTGGGCACTTGCGCCCGAAGAGCGTGAAGGAATGGAATATGATGTTGTTATTGTCGGCGCGGGTCCAGCGGGTCTATCGGCAGCTATCCGGTTGAAGCAACTTGCCGAAGAGGCAGGTAACGATATTTCGGTTTGCGTATTGGAAAAAGGATCTGAAGTCGGCGCACATATTTTGTCCGGTGCTGTTATTGATCCAAGAGGTATGAATAAATTATTCAGCGATTGGAAAGAGCGCGGCGCGCCACTTGAAACGCCTGTAACGAGCGACCGCTTTTTATGGCTCGGTCACTCCGGCGCATTGCCTTTGCCAAATATTATGTTGCCACCACTGATGAAAAATCACGGCAATTATATAGCAAGCCTGGGTAACGTCACGCGCTGGCTTGGTGAACAGGCTGAAGCGCTTGGAGTTGAAATTTATCCAGGCTTTGCTGCCGCTCAATTGTTGTTTGATGACAATGGTGCTGTGCGCGGGGTTGCAACCGGCGATATGGGTGTTTCTAAAGAAGGCGGCAAGAAAGATGGGTGGATGCCCGGTATGGAACTTCATGCCAAATACACGTTTCTGGCGGAGGGTGTCCGTGGGTCATTGTCCAAAGCGACGATTTCCCATTTTGAATTGGATAAAGACGCTGACCATCAAAAATATGGAATTGGTATAAAAGAATTGTGGCAGGTGGCGCCGGAGAAATTTAAGTCTGGTTATGTTCAGCATACCCTTGGCTGGCCGCTCGATAATAAAACAGGGGGCGGTTCGTTCCTTTATCATTTCGGTGATAATTATGTATCCATCGGTTTTGTTACGCATCTGAATTATCAAAATCCTTATTTGTCCCCTTATGACGAATTCCAACGTTTTAAAATGCATCCGGCCATTCGCGAAACACTTGAAGGCGGCAAAAGAATTTCTTATGGCGCACGCGCGATTACAGAAGGCGGCTATCAGTCTGTTCCAAAACTTGTATTCCCGGGCGGCGCTTTATTGGGTTGTGCTGCAGGATTTGTGAATGTGCCGCGGATTAAGGGTAGTCACAATGCTATGGAAAGTGGGATGATGGCGGCAGATGCAGCCTTTGAGGCTATTACTGCGGGACGCGCATTGGATGAATTGACCGCTTATCAAGAAGCTTATGATGCCTCGGATATTAAAAAAGAGCTGAAAGTCGTCAGAAATGTAAAACCACTTCTGTCTAAATTTGGGACATTCCTTGGTACGATTCTTGGTGGTTTTGAAATGTGGATGCAGACACTCAAAATTGGCCTTCCATATACGCTGAGCCACGGCAAACCGGACCATGCGGCTCTCAAAAAGGCATCAGCCAGTAAGCCGATTGATTATCCTAAACCGGATAATATTGTTGCCTTTGATAAACTTTCCTCGGTATTTCTGTCTGCAACTAATCATGAGGAAGACCAGCCTGCACATTTGACGCTTAAAGATGTGAGCGTTCCTGTTGAGGTCAATCTTCCGGAGTTTGCTGAACCTGCACAACGCTATTGTCCTGCGGGGGTTTATGAAATTGTTGGTGAGGAAGCCGGAGAGGAACCGCGCCTGCAGATTAATGCTCAAAATTGTGTGCATTGTAAAACTTGTGATATCAAATGTCCGTCGCAGAATATTAATTGGGTCGTTCCCGAAGGCGGCGGGGGACCAAACTATCCGAATATGTAATACACTTCTAAGTGGAGCGTTTAAGCGGAGAGCATAAAACATCATGTCAGGTCAAAAATCTTCTGTTTTGACAAAACTACGTTTTTTGATGCCTGTCATTTTGGGGGGTGTCATCTTTGCCATGCTCGTCGTGATGCCTTTTTTGCGCTCGCGGTCTTTGCCAATTTTACAAGATTTTGGCCCATCTCTAACGGGGCATATTTTGGCGGGAAGTTTTGCGCATGAGCAAAAGGATTTGTCTGCTGCTATAAAATATTATGAGGTGGCGCTGAGCGTAAACCCTGAAGATCCTGCTTTGCTGGAAAAGCTTTTTAGTCTTTATATGTCTGCTGGAGATATGACCAAAGCTGCAGATCTTTCACCACGCCTTATAGATTTAAAGCAGGATGTTCAGCAAGCAAGATTGGTTCTAGCGGTAGAGAAATTTAAAGATAAAAAATATGCTGAAGCCGAAGCTATTATTCAGCAAACGCGGGATGATCCGTTCTCGGTTTTCGTCAAAAATATGTTTTTGATGTGGTCCGCCTATGGGCAGGGGGACGAAGACCGCGCCCGCGCTCATGCTGATACATTGCTTGACCTCAATACGCTCGACACGCTTGCAAGTTGGAACACTGCCCGACTTTACGAGGCTTTAGGCGATGACATGACCGCCAATGATTTATTTGTTGCTGTCATAAAGAAAAATGCGATGAATGGGAGCAGCTTTTTTTCTGATTATATGGGTTTTCTCGTCAGTCAAGATCGTGGCGATGAAGCTTTGATGCTTCTGGAAAGCCATCTTCCGCAAAGAGACAAAACCCCTTACACACTCGATGCCTATCGTGTGGTTGAAACCTCAAAAAAACGCGCCGCCCTGTCTCCTGCAGAGGGGCTTTCCATGGGGTTAATGGAACTGGGTGTTCTTTTTAGTGGGGAACTACCCGCTGAAATTACGCTGCCCTATTTGCATCAGGCGCTGTGGCTGGATCGCACATCTGATAAAGCGCGCGTTGTGATTGGCGAGTTATTGTCAGGGATGGGTGATGATGCTCGGGCGCTGAATATTTATAAAGATGTCACTGCAAGCTCCATATCTTTGACTTTCGCGCGTTTGTCTGAAGCTAGGATTTTGGAGAATTTAGGACGTAAAGCTGAAGCTCAAACCTTACTTGAGGCCCTTGTAAAAAGAGAAACCTATTCGTTTAATCTGCAATCTCTGGCGGATTTTTATCGTCGCGATGAACAGATGGCCAAGGCAGAACAGATATATAATCAGCTGATTGATCAACTTGATGAGAGCAATAACTCAAATTGGGAACTTTATTTCTATCGTGGCATCACGTTAGAACAACAAGATAGATGGGACGAAGCTGAAGCAGATTTGCTGAAAGCCAGACGGCTTTCAGGTAACCAGCCCTTTGTCCTTAATTATCTTGGCTATAGCTGGATAGATAATGGCGTTAATCTCTATCAGGGGCTGGAGATGATTAAGAAAGCAGTGGCGCAAGAGCCACGCAATGGTTTCTTTGTCGACAGTCTGGGCTGGGCGTTTTACCGAATGAAAGATTTCGGAGCGGCTGTACAGTTTTTGGAGAAAGCGACCGAATTAGAACCTGACGATCCCGAAATTATTGATCATTTGGGTGATGCATTGTGGCAATCAGGTCGGCAGATTGAAGCCCGTTATCAATGGCGTCGTGCTTTAGCTCTTGAAGATGACACGACAAAGCAAAAACTAATCGAAGACAAAATCGATCACGGTGTCATTCAAGATGCCGCTGGCCCCGGCACCGCAATCTGAAATTTGCATGACCGATAGCTCCTTATTTTCGAACACGGCAAACGCGAAAATTAATCTCAATCTTTCAGTTTTGGGTAAAAGGCCCGACGGGTATCATGCGCTTGATAGCCTCGTCACATTTGCCGCAATGGGAGATGTGTTGTCGGTTTCGTCTTCAGATGAATTATCACTCACCTATAAGGGTGAATTTGCCTTGGATCTGACGGCTTCATTAGTCGCTAAATCAGATGATTTGATTTTGAAGGCTGCGAAAGCACTCCAAAAAGAGAGCGGCATATCAGCGGGTGCTGCTTTGCAGTTGGTCAAATCAGTTCCGCTTGGCGCCGGATTGGGTGGCGGGTCAGCAGATGCTGCGGCGTGTTTGAGATTGCTAAATAGGTTCTGGAAACTTGATTGGTCATTAGAAGCTTTGATGAGCTTGGGTGCGCATATTGGTTCAGACGTACCCGCTTGTGTGATGAATGCGCCTTGCAGGATGACCGGGCGCGGAGAACATGTCACTAAAATCGACACGCTCCCAATTCTTTTTTGCGTGCTTGTGAATCCGCGTATGTCTGTATCAACTGCGGAGATATTCCGTAAATTGAACAAACCCCATATAGGCATGGATGCATTAGATACAAATGGCGTGCCGCTTCCGGTCTTTGCCAATCATGATATATTCTATAACTATCTGCAAAATACCGGTAATGACCTTTTGTCATCTGCAATAGAAACGGCCCCTGTAATTGGGTCGGTTCTTGATGCGATTAATGACACTGGTGCAGATATTTCCGCCATGACAGGGAGTGGCAGCACGTGTTTCGGGTTGTTCAAGGATGAGGTTTCTGCGCGTCGCGCCAAAGAGAAACTGAAGGCTGTATTTCCTGACTACTGGGTTATGTCAACAGCTCTCAAAACAGATTAGTAGGCGCGTGAAATGCAGAAATTTATGACATCTAGCATTTGCTGGCGGGTTTCGGTTTCGCGAAATGTTACCAGAGCATCTTTGGCAATGCTGCCATAATGAGCGGCTCTGTCGCGGGTGTCCTCGAGCGTTTTATATTTAGTCAGAAGATCACAGGCTTTATCGAAATCTTCATCATTCTGGTCGCGTGCTTCAATCGTGCGTCTCCAGAACTCTCTTTCGGAAACATTACCTCTGCGATAGGCCAGAATAATTGGCAGGGTAATTTTACCCTCCCTGAAATCATCACCAGCATTTTTACCAATATCGGAAGATTGCCCATAATCCAAAACATCATCTATAAGTTGAAATGCAATGCCAAGATTACGTCCGTAAGATGCGAGCGCGGCTGTGACGGAATGATCCTGGTCGCCGATTAATGCGCCGACTTCGGTAGCTGCCGAGAACAGAGCTGCGGTTTTTGAGTCCACAACACGCATATATGCATCTTCAGTAGTATCAAGATTATTCATAATGGTCAGTTGAAGCACTTCGCCCTCTGCGATAACGGCTGCGGCATCTGAAAGTACTTTCAAGGCTGGCAAAGAGCCGGTGGAAACCATCAAACGAAAAGCCTGGCCAAGCAGATAATCACCGACCAGAACGCTGGCGGCATTTCCCCATCCCATTCGAGCCGTTTGGCGCCCACGGCGCATATCACTCTCATCGACCACATCATCATGTAACAGCGTGGCGGTGTGCATCAATTCAACAGCAGCGGCGAGGGTTATATGGCTTTTGCCGGAATAATCTGTAAGGCGTGCCGAGGCGAGAGTTAGTAGCGGTCTTAATCTTTTGCCGCCGGATCTAAAAATATGATTGCCGATATCCGGTACGGTTGCGACATCGGAAACAATCTTGTTGCGGATGGTTTGATCAACCGATTGCATCTCTGTTTGGAAAGCAGACAGCAGATTGCTTAAAACGTCGTCACGTTTAAAATTTTCGAAAAAAACAACACTGTCCATAGCCTAATCGCTTTTCAATTATGATATATTTAAGTTCGTGGAGTAAATCAGTCTAGGGATGAAGTTTCAAGTGCATCATCTCGTCTCACTTAGGAAATAAAACGGGGCAAATATATGTCAACCGACTTGTTACAAGCCACATGTGACCAATTTTTGGGAGGGCAGGTGAAGGCCTATCAACCAGAGAAAGGCTTTCGGAGTGGCTCAGACGCTGTTTTGCTGGCTGCTGCCGTGAATACAATGAATGGTGAAAAATGCCTCGAATTTGGATGCGGCGTAGGTGTTGCATCCCTGTGTCTTGCCCAAAGATTAGCTGAAGAAGGGGTTAATCACGCCATAACAGGCATTGATGTCCAGTCGATGCTTATCGATTTAGCTCAAAAAAACACCGACATGAATGAAATGACGCCGGGACCGGCATTTTTTGTTCAAGATATTACGACTAAGTTTTCCGATTGGGCGCATATCCAGCCATCAAGTTTTCATCATGTCTTTGCCAACCCACCTTATTTTGAGAGAGATGAAAGTTTCGTTTCGCCGGATGAGAGTAGGGCTCAGGCGCATGTATCCGATCAGGCTGATTTGGATATATGGGTTAAACGTGCCGCTACCTGTCTTACCGGAAGTGGGCAGTTCACCTTGATTTATAGAGCTGACGCACTCGATAGGCTTTTATCAGCCTTATCGCCTCAATTTGGGCGAATTGTTATTTTACCGATATCTGCATCACCCGATGAACCAGCAAGCCGAGTGATTGTCCGCGCCACTAGAGATGCAAAAGGTAAATTGAGTTTATTACCGCCTTTAGTGACACATAAAGATAACCGCTATACCGACGAGGTTGAGCATATTTTGCGTGAAGGCGGGAGTCTGCAGAAAAGGTTTGATTTCCAATAGATTTTTAATCCGTTAGGATTGCAATTCGACTGCTGAGTAGATAGTTTCGCTTGAATTCAAGGAACGCTTTGAGCCCATGGCAAATGACGTAAAACATTCTTTTCAAGATCTTATCCTAAACTTACAACGTTATTGGGCTGATCAAGGATGCGTGATTTTACAGCCCTATGATATGGAAATGGGCGCGGGGACATTCCATCCCGCGACTGTGCTTCGAGCTTTAGGGCCAGAGCCATGGAATGTGGCTTATGTTCAGCCCTCTCGACGCCCGACAGATGGACGTTATGGTGAAAACCCTAATCGCTTTCAGCATTACTACCAGTTTCAGGTCATTCTCAAGCCCTCTCCTGATAACATTCAGCAGCTTTATCTTGATAGTCTTGAGGTGCTTGGCATTGACCCAAAAGCTCATGATATCCGCTTTGTTGAGGATGATTGGGAAAGTCCGACGCTGGGTGCGTGGGGTTTAGGCTGGGAAGTCTGGTGCGATGGTATGGAAGTCTCGCAATTTACTTATTTCCAGCAAGTTGGCGGTATTGATGTTGATATTGTATCTGGTGAATTGACCTATGGCCTTGAAAGGCTCGCTATGTATGTGCAGGGCGTCGATAATGGCTATGAGCTTGATTTTAACGGTAAAGGTGTGACTTATGGCGATGTTTTTCATCGCAATGAGGTAGAGTTTTCACATTATAATTTTGAAGCTGCTGATACGGATATTCTTTTGCGCCATTTTCAGGATGCTGAGGTCGAGTGTCGTCAGCTTGCGGAAAAAGGTCTGGCGCTTCCTGCGTATGACCAATGCATGAAAGCCAGTCATAATTTTAACCTTCTGGATGCGCGCGGGGTCATTTCAGTTACAGAACGTCAGGCTTACATAGGCCGGGTTCGTGCACTTGCCAAAATCTGCGCTGAAACATGGTTGTATAAAGACGGGTCAAATAATGACTGATTTGATTCTTGAATTTTACTCGGAAGAAATCCCCGCCGGTATGCAAGCTCCAGCTGCGGAAGATTTGCACAAAAAAGTTACTGAATTTCTTAAATCTAATGGCATAGAAAATGTTGCCCTCGAAACATTCTGTGCGCCTCAGAGATTGGCCTTAATTGGGCGCGATTTACCTGTCGAACTCGCCGAGCAGAGGGAAGAAAAAAAAGGGCCACGTGTTGATGCGCCTGAAAAGGCGATTGAAGGTTTTCTCAAGGCTAATGGGCTATCGAATACGGATGGCTTGACTGTTCGTGAAGACCCTAAAGGGGCGTTTTATGTCCTTGAAGAGGTGATACCCGGGCGCGATTTTAGTACGGCACTGGAAGACTTTATCCCTGAACTTGTGCGTGGTTTTAGTTGGCCCAAATCGATGCGCTGGGGCAGGGGTACATTGCGATGGGTGCGCCCGTTGCGGGCTCTTTTATGCGTGTTTAACGGCAAAGCTCTTGCTTGCGAGGTTGAGGGTATCAAAGCCGGGAAGACTAGTTTCGGGCACAGATTCATGGCGCCAGATAAATTGACCATTGATAAAGCAGACGACTATTTGTCTAAGCTTGAGCAAGCCTATGTGCTTGCCGATAGGGCTAGGCGTCTGGCGTTGATTAAAGAAAAAGCCGAGGCTTTAGCGGCTGGCGAAGGCCTGGTGCTGGTGGATGATGCAGGGCTGTTGGCTGAAGTTGCCGGACTTGTTGAGTGGCCTGTCCCCCTCATGGGACAAATTGATGATGAGTTTATGGATGTGCCTGAAGAGGTGCTTGTCTCTGTCATGCGGACACATCAGAAATATCTTGCTCTGCGCGATAAAGACGGCCGACTTGCGCCACGCTTTATCACTATTGCCAACATCGAAACATCGGATAAAGGCGCGAAGATTATTGCGGGTAATGAACGTGTTTTACGTGCGCGGTTATCAGATGCGCGCTTCTTTTGGGATGAAGACAGAAAGACAGATTTATCCGCACGCAAGCCAGACTTGGAGAAAGTTACCTTTCACGCCAAACTCGGCACTGTCAGTGATAAAGCCGATCGTATTGAAAAGCTCGTGGCTTACCTTGCCAATGTCGAGTCCGGTTTCAGTTTTGAAGATTTGTCTCAAAATGCGTCAGATGAGGTGGCATCAGAAGCGGCTGCTTTGTGTAAGGCAGATCTCGTGACAGGCATGGTTTATGAGTTCCCTGAGTTGCAGGGTATAATGGGTGGCTATTATGCGGCGCTTCAAATCGGTGACGACAAAGTTGGAAATGCTATTCGTGACCATTATAAACCCCTCGGCCCCAATGATGCGATACCCGCAACGTCTGAAGGGCGGCTTGTCGCTATGTCGGATAAGATGGATACGTTGGCAGGGTTTTGGTTGATTGATGAATTACCGACAGGTTCGAAAGACCCTTATGCACTTAGACGGGCATCCCTCGGCATTATCCGCATGCTTATTGAAGGCGGAAGGCGGCTTAATCTTGACGGTTTTATCAATGCTGCTATGCAAAATTATCCTGCATCATTACAAGCGTCATCGGGGGATAGTTCAGCATCGGAGAGATTACGGTTATTTTTTATTGAACGTTTGAAAATTTATCTCCGTGATAAAAAAGATATTCGCCCCGATATTGTTGACTCTGTGCTGGCTGTTTCTGTTCAGGCTTACCGGGATGATATATATGTATTGTCGCTTATGGCTGAGGCACTTAAAACATTTCTGGCCTCTGAGAATGGTGCGAATTTGTTAGCGGCTTATCGTCGTGTGCGTGGCATTCTTAAAAAGTCACCTGCTGAGGCGGGGCTCATTGACGAAACGCTTTTTGTGAATGATGCAGAAAAAGTTTTCTTCACAGCTCTAAATGGTCTTCAGATTGCCGAGATAACATCTGTCGATGATTACACAAATAATTTGCAGAGCCTCGCAGCCATTCGCGAATCTGTAGATGTGTTTTTCGATAATGTGCTCGTGCAGGATGAGGATGAAACAATTCGCCAGAATCGCCTGGCTTTGATAAACAAACTCATTACGGCTATGGATGGCGCCGCAGATTTTAGCTTAATCGAATAGGCGCGTTTGAGAGATTTTAGGTGCTTTAATGTCGGATACTAAATGGGTTTATAGCTTTGGGGATGGCTCTGCTGAGGGAGCTGCAGATATGAAAAATCTGCTAGGCGGCAAGGGAGCTAATTTGGCGGAAATGTGCCGTCTCGGTTTGCCGGTGCCACCTGGCCTGACCATTACCACTGAAGTTTGTTCAGCTTTCTACGATAATGACCGCAATTACCCTGATGGGCTGGATACTCAGTTGACTGAGGCGCTTGCTTCTATCAGCAAAGCGGTGGGCAGTGATTTTGGTAACCCTGAAAATCCTTTGCTGGTTTCTGTGCGCTCAGGTGCACGGGCGTCCATGCCGGGTATGATGGACACTGTACTCAATCTCGGAATGAACGATGCAACGGTTGCCGGGCTTGCTAAGCGCGCCGGGGATGAGAGGTTTGCCTGGGATAGTTATCGCCGTTTTATCCAGATGTATTCCGATGTGGTACTGGGTGTCGGTCATGACAATTTCGAGGAAATTCTCGATGACTACAAAATGCAACAAGGCCATTATGTTGATACGGATTTAACGGCTGAGGACTGGCAGCATATTGTTAGTGTTTACAAGCAACGCGTAAATGAAGTTTACGGCGATGAATTCCCTCAAGATGTGATGGAACAGCTTTGGGGTGCTGTCGGGGCCGTTTTTGGGTCATGGCGAAATGCTCGCGCAGAAACCTACCGGCGCTTGAATAATATTCCTGAAAGTTGGGGCACGGCTGTCAATGTACAAGCCATGGTTTTTGGGAATCTCGGGCCGACCTCGGCAACAGGTGTGGCTTTTACCCGTAATCCATCCACAGGGGAAAATGCCCTTTACGGTGAGTTTTTGGTTAACGCACAAGGTGAAGATGTCGTTGCGGGCATACGAACGCCGCAAAACCTCACCAAAATCGCACGGGAAGACGCTGGCAGTGATATGCCTTCCATGGAAGAGGTCATGCCAGAGGTTTTCAACCAACTGGTAGATGTAAATCTAAGGTTGGAAAATCATTACCGTGATATGCAGGATATTGAATTCACCGTTCAAGATGGCAAATTATGGATGCTGCAAACACGTTCCGGTAAACGAACAACGGCGGCGGCGTTAAAAATTGCTGTAGATATGGTGGCCGAGGGTCTTATCACCAAAGAGGAAGCCGTGTTACGCATTGACCCGATGTCATTGGATCAGTTGTTGCATCCTATGCTTGATCCCGATGCTGAATTTGACATTATCGCAACCGGTCTCCCAGCTTCTCCTGGGGCGGCAAGTGGTGCTGTCGTCTTTAGCGCCGATGAAGCTGAAAAAGCCAAGTCAGATGGGCTTAAGGTTATTCTTGTGCGGATGGAAACCAGCCCGGAAGATATTCATGGCATGCATGCTGCTGAAGGAATTTTGACCTCTAGGGGTGGGATGACGAGTCATGCTGCTGTGGTTGCTCGTGGCATGGGGCGTCCTTGTGTGTCAGGTGCGGGCAGTGTGCGAATTGACTATGAAAAGCAGGAATTTCAGGTTGCCGGCGTTAAGGTTGGTGCAGGAGAAACCATTACGCTGGATGGAGGCACAGGCCGTGTTATGGCAGGCGAAGTGCCGACACGTCAGCCGGAGCTTTCGGGGGATTTTGCAAACCTTATTGCATGGGCAGATGACATACGCCGTATGCGTGTGCGGACCAATGCTGAAACACCCGCTGATGCGGCTACAGCTGTAAAGTTTGGTGCAGAGGGTATTGGACTGTGCCGCACCGAACATATGTTCTTTGATGCCAATAGAATTATGGCTGTTCGTGAAATGATACTTGCTGAAAATCTCGAGGATCGGGCCAAGCCGCTTGAGAGAATTCTGCCAATGCAACGCGACGATTTCACCGAATTGTTTACGATTATGACCGGCATGCCGGTGACAATAAGATTGCTTGATCCACCTCTACATGAATTTCTGCCTCAACATGAGGAAGATGTTTTGCAGGTCGCCGATGCGATTGGCATGACACAAGATAAACTCAAACGCCGTATTCGGGAGTTGGAAGAAGTTAACCCGATGCTGGGTCACCGCGGGTGTCGTATGGGACTGACCTATCCAGAAATTTATGAAATGCAAGCGCGGGCTATTTTTGAAGCCGCTATCAGTGTTGCGAAGACAACTGGATCGACAGTTGTTCCTGAGGTCATGATTCCTCTTGTTGCTGATCACAGCGAGTTGAAAGAGCTCGCAGATCGCATTGAGGTAATCGCTCAAAATGTTATTCAGGAACAAAATGCAGAACTTGATTATCTAATCGGCACCATGATTGAATTGCCGCGGGCCGCATTGCGGGCGGCGGATATTGCTCAGACAGCTAAATTCTTTTCTTTTGGTACGAATGATTTAACCCAGACAACATTCGGTATCAGTCGAGATGATGCGGCATCCTTTATGGAGCCATATTTGTCCAGAGGGCTTTTTGAGTATGACCCATTTGTTAGCCTTGATCAGGAGGGTGTCGGTGAATTGGTTCAACTTGCTGCAGAACGCGGGCGCTCAGCGCGTCCGGACTTGAAACTGGGTATTTGTGGGGAGCATGGTGGCGATCCTGCGTCTATTGCTTTTTGTGAGAAAACTGGTCTTGATTACGTTTCATGCTCGCCTTACCGCGTGCCTATAGCTCGACTTGCAGCTGCCCAATCGTATTTGCAGAATCGTAAATAAGCTTAAAATAGCTAAAAACGTTTAAAAAATCGGCAAAATACCTCAAAAATAACGAAATTATGGCCATTTCCGTCATTTTTTACTTTTGTTCACGTGAGCAAGCTTCAACGATACCTCACGCGATTGTCACATTTTGCTCACACTATTTTGTATCGAATCAAAATTGCAAAATTGTATAATTACTTAAACCAATTTTAGTCAAACTTCGTAAATTGGTTTGTTGATACTCAGCTGACTAAGTGGCTGATTAGGTGGAATGGAATGCTGGCACTTATTCAATGGCTAGAAATTGATAAATCTCTTTATCGCTCCAGATGGCGTCTTTTTGGACATATCTGTCTTGCCATGATTATTGCAAATGTTGGGTTGGTCGGATATCGCATTTACCATGCAGTAACACCGGACTCGTATATTAATGCAGGCTCAGATTATGAGATTGCGCGTGTTACGACTGTTCCTCTTTACCTGCCTGAAAATATTGACGGTAAAATCCGTATGGCGCGTGTTGAAAGTCTTTATAGCTCAGCACCGGAAAGCCATGAACAAGAGACCCTCGAAGAGGCGCAACATTGTCTCGCCCAGGCAATTTACTTTGAAGCCAGAGGTGAGCCTGTTGAAGGCTGGGAAGCTGTTGGTCAGGTTGTTATTAATCGTGTTAGAGATAAAAGATATCCTGGCCAGATTTGTGATGTTGTTTTTCAGGGTGAATATCGTCGTCATCGTTGCCAATTTTCTTTTGCCTGTGACGGCGTTTCCGATAGACCTTATGATAAAGACTCTTGGCAAGCCGTTTATAAGCTATCGGGAAAATTACTTACACGCGGAGTTGCGTCTCAAACAGTTTCGCCGATAGTCGGCACAGCGACGCATTATCATGCTGATTATGTTGTGCCACATTGGTCGTCATCTCTGACACCTATTCGTAAAATCGGGCGGCATATTTTTTATCGTGAAGAACCGGGCGGTATTACGCCTAAGCCTCGTCAACGTCCAGACTTATCTTCCTGATGGATTTCCTGGCTTATTAATTTTCTGATTTTTAACTAAAAATTTCCATATCCAGCCCAAAATCCATGGTTGGAGAGGAGTGAGTTATCTTGCCGACTGAAATATAATCGACACCTGTCCGAGCAATATCAGCGACAGTTTCAAGGCTGACACGACCTGAGGCTTCTGTTGTTGCTTTGCCATTCACCATGGTAACGGCTTCACGCAACATGTCCGTCGACATATTATCCAGCAATACGACATCGGTCCCTTCTTGCAAGGCTTCATCAAGTTGTTCCAGCGTGTCGATTTCAATTTCAACTGTCACCATATGGCCGGCATTTTGTTTAGCCGCTTTCAGCGCTGCTGTCACACTCCCAGCAACAGCGATATGATTATCTTTGATAAGAATGGCGTCATCCAGTCCGAAACGGTGGTTATACCCTCCGCCTGCGCGTACGGCGTATTTTTCTAATGCACGAAGGCCGGGTGTTGTTTTTCGTGTGCAGGTAATTCTTGCTTGTGTGCCGGATATAGCGGCGACAAAGGCAGCGGTATGGCTAGCTATGCCGGAGAGATGACTGACAAAATTGAGAGCCACGCGCTCACCTGACAGGAGACCTCTTGCATTCGATTCGATTGTTAACACAGTATCTCCGGTAGAGACATTAGCGCCATCCATGCCGATATTGGTAAAAACGGCGGCAGGGTCGTTTTGTATAAAGGCTTCAACTGCAAGGTCCAGACCCGCTAAAACACCTGCCTCGCGGCTAACAATTGAGGCTTTTGCACGTGCATTTTCAGGAATGACACTTTGTGAGGTAATATCCCCTGCGCGGCCCAAATCTTCCGCCAGTGCTAACGACACGGCAGATTGGGTTAAGCTTTTTGAAAGGGGGGCAGTGTTTGGCATAATTATCTCTTTGGTTTGAAGCCTAAGCTGTCAACTGATCGGTCGCCTTTTCTTTGCCGTGACTCTCAGCATCAAAATCAAAAGCATAATCTCTAGATGCAATCCTACGGGCGGCATCCAGTGTCAGAGTGCTTCTTTCTGCAATGGTACTTTTTTGCGGGAAATCAGATCTAAAATGACTGCCACGGCTTTCTTCTCGCTGATAGGCAGCGGCAGTTATCATGAGTGACGTAACAACCATATTTGACAAATCCGGCGTGCCAGAGGCGATACGCTCTAGTCGAAGAAGTTGCCTAAAGGCTTCTTCCAGCCCTTCGCGTGTTCGCACCACCCCGACATGACGCGCCATGCAATCTCGTAGTTTTTGCATAGCAGGCATCACCTGCTGGATTGAGGTATTTGATGCCAGCTTAGGGGGTTGTGGTGATGAAGCCGCTCTTACCGGTACAGTAAAATCAATATGTTCGGCAATACGGGCGCCAAAAACCAGCGCCTCAAGCAGTGAATTGCTTGCGAGCCTGTTTGCACCATGTGCACCGGTGGAAGCGCATTCCCCACAAGCCCATAATCCCGGCAGGCTAGTCTGGCCATTTTGATCGACTTTAATGCCTCCCATATGATAATGCGCAGCAGGGGCAACAGGAATGGGTGACAGGCGCGGGTCAATGCCGCCTTCTTTGCAATAAGCTGCGACGGTAGGGAATCTGTCATCAAGTGTCTCGGCAATGTGACCACGTAAGTCCAGACCGACAGAACCTGTTTTTTGTATCTCATCATATACGGCACGTGCCACAATATCTCTGGGTGCCATTTCTGCATCTGCATGATAAGCGGGCATAAAGGCTTCGCCTTCTGCGTTGATAAGTTTCGCACCAACTCCGCGTATAGCTTCGGTAGCAAGTGGAGCAGGGTCTCCCATGCCGTGAATGGCGGTCGGGTGAAATTGGACAAATTCTGGGTCAGCAATAGTAGCTCCGGCCCTTGCCGCCATGGCAAGTGCGGCGCCGTTTGAGAATTCAGGGTTGGTCGTTGTGGCGTAGAGATAACCGCTCCCACCACAGGCTAAAATCACGGCACGTGCTTTAATAAGTGTCACGCCGAAAGGATGCTTTCCGGTATTTGTAAAAACACCAACAACGCGCCCCTCTTCAATCGCAAGCTCATAGGCGTTAAAGCCGCTCAGCATATTAATGGAGGGTGAGCTTTCTGCCAGTCGCCCAAGGCATTTCATAATTTCGCGTCCAGCTCTGTCGCCACTGACACCGGCTATTCGATTACGCTGATGGGCTGCTTCTCGTCCCAAAGCTAAATCACCATTTTGATCTTTATTAAAGGGTACCCCGAAATCCACCAAATCTTGTAGCCGCTCGGCAGCATCATGCGCCAAAAGGGCTGCAATTGTTTCGTCAACAAGGCCGTCTCCGGCTTTGATGGTGTCTTCGGCATGAAGCGCGGGGCTGTCATCAGAACCAATAGCCGCGGCAATACCGCCTTGTGCCCAGAAACTTGATGAGCCTTTGCGGGTTCCAGCAGAGGCTATCAGCGTGACAGGACGGTGGCTGAGTTTTAGAGCTGTATATAATCCAGCAAGCCCAGCGCCAACAACCAGCACATCACCTGCGTCAATTATATTTGTCGGGGTCATCACGATTAATTGTTAATATCAATCATGCGCTGAACGGCAAGGCGTGCAGCGGCGGCGATATCATTATCTACGAACACCTCTTCGCGTTCGAAAACCAATGCTTCGAGAATTTTGGGTAATGTAATTTGCTTCATATGAGGGCAAAGGTTGCATGGTCTGACGAAATTCACATTAGGATTTTCAACCGCAACATTGTCGCTCATGGAACACTCGGTTACCATCAACACGCGTTCTGGCTGATTATCTTGTACCCATTTAATCATGCCGGATGTTGAGCCGGAAAAATCACTTTCATCGACCACTTCTGGGGGGCATTCAGGGTGCGCGATTATTACCAGCCCCGGATCATCTGCGCGATATTGTTTAATTTCCTCAGCACTGAATTGCTCGTGAACTTCGCAACGGCCTTTCCAGGCAATGACCTCAATATCGGTTTCGCGTGCAATATTTTGAGCCAGAAACTCATCGGGAATACACAACACCTTGTTGCTGTTAAATTCTTTTGCCATGGCCTCAACAATGGCAACGGCATTAGATGAGGTGCAACATATATCACTCTCGGCTTTTACATCGGCAGATGTATTCACATAGGTGACAATTGGCACGCCGGGGTAAGCCTGACGAAGTGCTTTAACATCAGCACCCGTAATGCTCTCGGCAAGGGAGCAACCCGCACCCATATCAGGTATAAGAACTTTTTTGTTTGGGTTCAGCAATTTTGAGGTTTCAGCCATAAAATGAACGCCGCATTGAACAATCATATCGCCTTTAGCCTGCGCTGCTTCACGCGCCAATTGAAGGCTATCACCAACAACATCTGCAACGCAGTGAAAAATTTCAGGCGTCTGATAATTATGCGCGAGGATGACCGCGTTTTTTTCGCGTTTTAGCTCATTAATGGCTTTGACATAGGGAGCAAAAAAAGGCCATTCGATTTCCGGAACAACAGAACTGATCCGGTCATATAAAGGAGACATTTCTTTTTCCAAAGCGGGCGTAAAGGAAATGTCCATATCGGATAAAATCGACTGCGCCTGTTGTCCAGGTGCAACAGGTGTGGCAGGCGGCATTGAATTTGGGTTTAAATCTGACATAACTCACCCATAACTTTATTATGCTCACATTGAGTATAAATCCTACCATAATATATGGCTTTAAAATGGGTTTTGGCAAGTATTTTAAGGGTCTTGAGCTTCAGAAGTTTCTGGATTTTCCCAAAGGTATTCTGAGCCCGGGTAGGTTTGTGCTTTGGTTTTCGTCATGTTTGAATTTGAAAAGCTCAGCGGGTCTGCCTCGGGCTTTTGACATTTGTCCGGTTGGTTCAACCAATTCATTTTTGGCTAACTGGCGTCGAAAATTTTGCTTATGCAATATAGCGCCTAATATGGCTTCAGTTGTTTTTTGAACCTGCGTCAGTGTGAAAGCAGAAGGCATGAGTTCGAAAACAACGGGGCGATATTTCAATTTAGCGCGAAGACGACTCATTGCGGTCGCGAGTATTCGACGATGATCTAATTGCATGGCAATGCCATTTTGCGCTGATATTTTTTCTTTTTGCCGACCATCTGCATAGGCTTCCCAAACCAACCCAGCCTCATACATTAATTCATATCTATCGAGGACGAACTCATCATTCCACGCTTTGTCGGGAAAGCCGAATACCTGTTGGAGGCGGTGGCGACGGAATTCGTCAGAACCTGACCACGCCTCAAGATAAGGAATAATTTGCTGGTTCAAGATATTTGGCCGTCCATTCCGCCAGTCTTCCCATGGAAAATGTTTATACCACTCACTCCATTGGTCCGGTTGGGGGCATTGTTTGCTCAAAGCTAGATAGCCGACAGAAACAATATGTTCTTCTTCATTTTGATTGTCAGCACCCTCTGGTCCCTCTGATCGTCTGCCTCTGTCGCCAAAGGTATAAAGCTGTTCAACATAGCCAATATCCAAGGCTGTTTGTTCAATAACCCATTGCCTAAGTCCAATTTCCATAGTGCGGTGCCGGTCAGGGTAAAACGGGCCAAAAGGTAAGCCGGGTGTTTGATATTCAGAAACATCCGGCACGGTCAGGCAGACAGGTTGATCCCCGCGCACGCTGACAATAGCGGCGCTCAAATCAATCAAAACGGAGGCAGTGTGATTTTTATCCATGTCATCCACACTCTACAGGACTGCGGTGGATGTTTCAGCTAGATTCTCTTTTTAAGATTTTTTGACGATAACAGAGCCTGCGGAATAACCGGCGCCAAAACTGCAAATTACACCCATGTCTTGTGATTGTAAGTTGTCGTGATGCTTGTGAAAGCAAATCATTGACCCGGCAGAACTGGTATTCGCAAAATCTTGAAGCACATTGGGCTGTTCATCTGGCGTGGGATCACGCCCGAAAATCTTTTTACCAATATAGTCGTTCATATTTTTATTGGCTTGATGCAACCAGAGACGACGAATGTCTTCAAGGTTTAGCCCGGTTTCCGTTATGTGCGTTTCAATTAAATTAACCACTAATGGCAGAACCTCTTTAAAGACGCGCCGTCCGTCCTGAACAAATAATTTATCTGTTGCGCCAATACCTTCTGGTGCGGTGCGGTTAAGGAAACCAAAATTATTTCTTATATTATTGGAAAATTGGGTAAACAACTTTGTGCCGATAATCTCAAAAGCTTCATCAGATTGGCGTGTATCGTGTGCCTCGATAATCACGGCTGTGGCCACGTCACCAAAAATAAAATGACTGTCTCTGTCACGGAAATTCAAATGACCTGAGCATATTTCAGGATTCACCATCAATACGCGCTTGGCACTGCCAGCATTAATCATATCAGAGGCGACATTAATCCCAAAAGTTGCAGAGGAGCAGGCGACATTCATATCGAATGCAAAGCCGTTAATACCAAGAAATTTTTGAATTTCAATTGCCATAGCCGGATAGGCGCGTTGCATGTTTGAGCAAGCAACAATGACTGCATCTATATCGTCGGCGGTAAGGGAGGCGTCATAAAGTGCCTTTTCAGCCGCTTTGACGCCAATTTCGGCTAAAACAGAAATCTCTTCATTGGTTCTCTCTGCCAGAACCGGCGCAAGCTTATCCGGATCAATAATACCCGACTTGTTGAGGACATAGCGGCGCTCTATGCCTGATGCCTTAAAAATGAAATCACTACTGGAATAATCAAGCGCAGTAATTTTGCCCGAATCAATATCGGCGGCATGTGCGCTATTATAGTTATCAACATATTGGTTAAACGCGATAACCAATTCGTCATTACTGACCTGTTCCTCAGGAACAAAAATCCCTGTACCACTTATCACTGTTTGCACAATAAACCCTCCGCAAAGGACACCTTAAAGAGCGCCGTAAAAATTGACCAGCAAATCTAATCACTTTGTAAAAATTTTTAGCAAGATTATTAAATTTTCACACATGCTGCCCAAAAAAATCCACCGTTGCTTTTATGTAACACATTAGGCTTGGGGCTT
>CALKOC010000009.1 GCA_938091085.1 uncultured Alphaproteobacteria bacterium | reverse complement strand
ATAATGAGCTAGACTCACCATTAGACTACTCCATTAATTTACACTGAACTAAACTTTACGCCCTATACGCGAAAAAGCCAGAAACTATCGGCAAAAACCGACTAAGCAGATGGGATATATCTGACTTAATAAATTGCTTATTTAGGATTTAAAAAGATGGCGTTATTGCGCGCAGTCAGCAAGCCTACATAATCTGTAATTACGGAAATGCGCGAGAGCAAGCAATCCTGCACCGAGTAAAGTTGTATAACGCTCGCTTGCTTCACCAAGCATTTCATGCCCAGCTAAAGCAGTAAAAGTAAGCACACAAACGCCCAAAATACCTTTGAGTAAAACCGAGAAATTTCTATGCTTTTTGCAACCCAAAGATAGGCTATATGCGCTTAACGGCACGAGCCCCCAAAGCATCCAAACATGGAAAGCTTCCTCGCCAAATAAAGTGGAGCCTATTGCCGGAAACACACTCAAAAGAAAAGGAAGGCCAATACAATGAACAGCACAAAGGGTAGATGCAGAAACTGCAAACTTGTCAGCCAAACCAATATGTTTTGTTGCAATACCCATAAACTTCCCATGGATTAAATTCTTAGAATTTATGTTCAAACAGAAAATCAAGAAGAGTACAATCAAAAACTCTGTTGTTTAAATCAGTCATAAAGAGTTTGCGGGCAGTTATACTCGGTGTTCGTATGAACCGTAATTTCTGATTTATCCTGACAAAGAAAATTACACTGACGTTGTTTATTGATCTGCCCGTCAGGCATGTAGCCAAGTTCGACAATGGGTTCACTCACAAGACTACACACCAAAAGTCGGTCTTGCGATTTTGTTTCGGCGGGGGGCAATGGCTTAGACTCTTGGTCTAGAGAAATATCGAAATCCACATCTAACCAGAAAAATACAGCCAGCAATCCCGCCAACACTGTGATTATTATGATTAAAGGTTTCATTTCAAATCCTTATTTTTCTTGGCGCGAAGATAAACTGTTAAGCCCCAGCGTTTCGCCAATTTTCATTCGCAATGTTGACACGCCGGCAGCTTCTTTAAAGCGCGCATAAGGCTCTTCAGCAGGCTCAAGGGACAGGGTGAAAGTCCCCCAATGCATAGGCACAAGTTTTTGACAACCAAGCTCGCGACCTAGCTGCACACCTCCCTCGGGGGTCATATGCGCGCCCTTCATCATTTTGCGGGGGGCGTAAGCGCCAATACTCATAAGCCCTATACTACAACCACCATGGCGATTTTCCATGTGCTTGCCAATTTCTTTAAAGACATATGGGTGGGTCTCAGTATCACCGCTGTGAAAAACAGAATGGCCACCTGCGCTAAAGCCAAAGGACATCCATAATGTTTCATTCATGTCAAAAAGTGATCTGCTTGACCAGTGAACAGCCGGATAAGCAGTCAGGCGAAAATTTCCGGAATTAGAAGGAAGCTCAAATTCATCATACCAATCCATTTCGATAACTTTACCAAAATTTCGTTCAACAAAATATTTCCCTAACCCAAGTGGCACCACCGCAGTAATCGTCTCACGGTTTGGCAAGCGATCTAATGTTTGCGTATCCAAATGGTCGTAATGAGCATGGCTAATAACCACAACATCAATATCCTTAAGGTCCTCAATCTGAAGACCCGGCGGAAATAGTCGCTCCGGCCCGGCCCAATTAACAGGTGAGGCGCGTTTAGAAAAAATTGGATCCGTTAGCACCACCACGCCGTCTAACCGAACAAGAAAACTAGCATGACCAATCCATGTAATGGCGTCTGCCTCACCATAAGCAATAAAATCTTTCAAAGCTTTACCCGGATCTTGAACATGCTCTTGTGGGATAATCGCACCAACGCCATCGGTCAGCCCCAAGATCATGCGAGAAAAAAATGAAAGCCGTGTAAAAATACTGCTTTCTCTTTCAGGACTATCAGGCGGATTTCTGAATCCACCCTCTATGTGGTGGTAGGGCGCGCCAATTATGGCACTTTTTTCAAAACTACAACCCGCTAAGACCAGATTAAAAACTGACAGCAATAGGATTATGAGGGATATATTTTTCAACTGAAATCCGGTGACAAGCTTTTCTCCACCGACACAGGAGAAGAGAATAACAATACAAGAGCGAAATAAAGATATTTCATTTAACTACTCAATCGGAAAAAAGCACCGTTACTTTCAGCACTATATACATATGTTAAAACAACACTTTGTTATTCAAGACTAGTTTCCTCTGGATGATTATGCAACCGCCAGTATTAATGAGGGAAGTTTTAGCGTTATAGGTGTTTTTGTGCTGATGGCTCGTGGTGGGCGATACTGGGATTGAACCAGTGACCCCTACAATGTCAATGTAGTGCTCTCCCGCTGAGCTAATCGCCCCACTCACAAGAAGCATGGTTATGACAAGAAAAAAAAATAAAATCAACTTGATTGACCGCGCCTAATACCATTTATATGAAGCGGTCTGATAAGCGTTTCGAAAGTATTTTGCCATGTCCAGTCCAACACCAAAGAGTGCCAACATCAATGTCACCACCATTGACTTGATTTCAGAAGCAGACTTCAAAAAACAACTAGCTTCAAAAGGATGCTTAAGATAGGCGATGACCCGTGTCTGGAATAAAGAAGGTGCTTCTCGTCTGACTAATATTTTGGAATATAAGAGCAAAAATTTCTTCCTTAAATGTCAGGAATATTTCAAGCAAGTTGCAGATGGACTCAATCAGCAACCCCTTAAATTAATATCGAACAGAGCCGTCAAGGTTAGCGAATTTAGAACCTGAACTTCAAACCGGCGGAGGAAGCCATATGTTAAAGAATTTTCAAAATAAATCTGTGCTGATTACGGGTGCAGCTACCGGTATTGGTCGCGCACTGTCGCATGAACTTGCTAATCGAGGCGCGATTGTCTATGTCACCGCCCTTACCAAAAAGGAAGCTCAGATTGTGGTCGATGAAATCACATCATCAAATGGTAAAGCTATCGCAGCCAAACTCGATGTCGGCAAATTCAAAGATATTGAAAAGATGATTAACCTCGTTGTCAGCGAGCAAGGTCAACTTGATCTCATGATTAATAATGCAGGGGTTGCTTATGTTGGCGAGAGCTTTGATATGCAGGTTGAGACAATCGAGAAGTTGGCACATATAAATTTCACGGCCGTGAATACGGGTGCTGTTTTGGCCTATACGCAAATGAAGAAGCAAGGCTTTGGGCATATTCTTAATACAGCATCCATGGGGGGCTTTCTGCCGACCCCCGGCATGGCTGTTTATGCCGCGACCAAGCATGGCGTGGTTGGGTTAACAACCTCGCTTGCGGCAGAAGGTAGGGACTTTAACATTGTTGTCAAAGCCTCCTGCCCCGGGTTTATCAAATCTGAACTGATGAACAAATCCGGTGATGTAAGCAATAACATGTCCGAATATCTTGAACTATTGCCAGAAGCGATAGACGCGAGCATTGCCGCTAAAACCATCATTGATGGACTTGGCAAAAAACCTGTTCTGATTTTTACGCCTTATTATGCAAAGATATCATATTTCCTGAACCGGTTTATTCCTGGTTTTCTTGCAAGAGGTGGAGATGATATTTTGAATAAATATCGAAAAGCTACGGGTGTTATGAAGTGAATAATAAACGCCAAAAACGCACAGCCATAATTGGTGCCGGCATGGCCGGCTTACTCGCGGCTGTTAATTTAAAAAAAGCAGGTCGGGATTTTACGGTTTTTGAAAAAGCCGATAGCATCGGTGGGACTTGGCGTGACAATCGCTACCCCGGACTGACATGCGATGTGCCAGCACATGCATATACATATAGTTTCGCACCCTATGCCGAATGGAGTGCCTATCACGCTACAGGACAGGAAATAAAACGCTACTTTGAGAAAGTCGCCGATGACTTTGGCATCACCCCATCCATTCATTTCAATTCAGAAATAACAGCATGTCATTTCCATGAGGCATCCAATGACTGGCAACTGACGGACATTCATGGCGAAACCCATGTTTTTGATATTGTCATTGTGGCTTCAGGTGTTTTGCACCACCCGTCGACGCCAGAGATTCCGGGGCTGGATGACTTTCAAGGATCATATTTTCACAGTGCACAATGGGAAGACGGCCTCGCACTCGAAGACAAAAACATCGGCATTATCGGTTGTGGTTCTTCCGGCATCCAAATCGCTACGGCCTTAACATCCGTCGCGAAGCAGCTCGTCCATTTTCAGCGCTCGCCGCAATGGATTATGCCTGTCCAGCAATTCGATTATACCGAAGAGGAAAAACAAGCCTTCCGCGAAAACCCGCAACTGATTGATGATATCCGCTATGACAAACAATACTGGGATAATATCTACAGGTTTAACAAAGGTATTATTAATCCTGACAGCCCCGAAATGCAGATGATTGAAGATATTTGCCGTGACTATCTGGAATCAAGCATTCAAGATTCTGAACTAAGAGAGAAACTGCGCCCCGATTACCGCGCCGCTTGCAAACGACTGGTTTATAACTGGCACTATTACGACTGTGTTCAAAAACCAAACGTCTTTGTTGAAACCGGCTCAATTGACCGCGTCACGGGTTCAGGTGTCCAAATGAAAGACGGGACGTTCCACGACTTGGACATTTTGGTTCTGGCAACCGGCTTCCATGCCGACAAATTTATTAAGCCAACATCTGTAATAGGACGCGATGGCCTAACACTTGATACATTCTGGACACCTCGCCCCTCTGCACATTATGCCGTCACCCTACCCAGCTTTCCTAATATGTTTATGTTGAACGGCCCGACCGGCCCTGTCGGTAATTTCTCCCTCATTGATATTGCTGAACGTCAATGGGGCTATATCGACCAGCTACTCGACATCATTCATTCAGGAGAAGCAGATACTATCGAACCAACAATCTCTGCGTTTGAAGATTATGAAAAAAGACGCATTTATGCTGCGCAAAAAACAATTTTTAGTTCGGGATGCACGAGTTGGTATCTAGATAAAACTGGCGTGCCAATGACCTGGCCTTGGGGTTATCAGGATTTTGTGGATGCCATGCGCCAACCGGTAATGTCTGAATATGATATTAAGGATGCCTCATAAAATCATAATTTCAGTTGGCTTGCCTTTCATATTGCCGCCCTTTCATGTTGCTGCGCCATGCAGTATAAAGGCTCTATAGGAATATGAGATGACGTCCATAGATATTACGGCTGAAGAGCCGGAAAAAAATTCAGAGCCAAGTTTGGAGCCAAAGTTAGAGCCAACACCCTTTACCTTAACCTCTTCACACGGGAATGGGGCACCTTCAAAGTGGCTCATCACCTCCCCACATAGTGGGCATTATTACCCTCGCGATTTCATCTTAAAATCCAAGCTGGATAGCCGACAACTTCGCCTATCTGAAGACATGCATATTGATACATTACTCGCAGATGTCCCCCAAGCAGGAGCAAGTTTACTTTCGGCAACCTATCCCCGCGCTTATGTTGATTTGAACCGGGAACCTTATGAGCTGGACGCCTCAATGTTCAGTGACCCCCTCCCCGATTACGTAAACAAAGACTCAACACGCGTTTTAGGTGGCTTGGGTACCATCGCAAAAATCGTGACTGAGCGGCTTGAGATTTATGATCGCCAACTTGTTTTTTCAGAAGCTGAACAACGTATCGAAAAAATTTACTTTCCATTCCATAAATGTCTCAAACAGCAGATTGAAACAGCCCGTGATTTTTGGGGGAAAGCCTATTTGCTTGATGTTCACTCCATGCCATCAAATGCTGTCAGAAAATATAAGGGCGGGAAATCCGGTAGTGTTGACTTCGTCTTAGGAAACCGCCACGGCAGAAGCTGTGATGCCGACATATATGATGTCGTTTACGACTTTCTTACAGACGCCGGATATTATGTTGAAAAGAATAAACCCTATGCAGGTGGTTATATTACCGAGCATTATGGAAATCCATCAGAGGGCTTTCATACTCTTCAACTTGAAGTAAATAGAAAGCTATATATGAACGAAACCAGCTACGACTTGTTGGGCAATAGTGACGAAATTAGGAAACTGTTTTCCGATCTCGTTTCCACGCTGCTAAACAGGACGCATGAAAAACGTCCAAAGGCGGCTGAATGATGACAGAGCTTGCTCAAGAGATGAATGAAGCCTCAGCATTTGTATTTGCTAATGAGCTTGCTGATGCTGCTGCTAAAATTACCCTGCCCATGTTTCGTCAACCGCTTGATGTGTCCTCAAAAATGCAACACGGCTTCGATCCAGTTACCAAAGCCGATAAAGACGCAGAACAAAAATTGCGCGACATGATTGAAGCGCGATACCCTGACCATGCAATTTTGGGAGAAGAGTTTGGCTTCAAAAGCGGCACCGGATACCAATGGACTATAGACCCCATCGATGGCACACGAGCTTATATCTCTGGCATGCCAAGCTGGGGGACACTCATTGCGCTTTCAAAAATAACCGATGACGGTAGTCTGACCTCTTTGATGGGGGTTGCCGATCAACCCTTTATACAAGAACGTTATTTTGGCTGGATCTCTGGAAACTCAAACGAAGCCAGCCTGACTTCACAAAGAAAAGATAAAAAAACCTTGGTAACACGATCGTGCCAAGCCCTTGAAGATGCCGTATTGGCGACAACAGACTCAAATCTTTTCATGAACACACCAACAGAAAACCACTGGTTAAATATCAGTTCAAAAACACGTCTGAATAGATATGGCGGTGACTGGTATAATTACATGCTCCTTGCAGGCGGTCACATAGATATAGTCATCGAACAGGGACTTCAGGCCTACGACATTCAAGCCCTCATCCCAATAATCTTAGCCGCCGGCGGACAAGTGAGTGACTGGCAAGGTAACACCCCCATAGAGGGCGGCGAAGTTCTTGCCTGTGGAGACGCAAATCTTCACGCGCAAATTATCGGGCTAATAAACGCTTGAAGCGTTCATAAAATGATTGTCTATATCTTCTAGAAACGCCTGACGTGAAGCATCCGTTTCCATAAAAAGCTCGTGCCGAGTGTTGGGATAGAGTTTCCCTTTAATATAATCTGATAAGGCAATTGCTTTATAAGTCGCTGTGTTAGAAACGAGCCTTTCATCCTCTGCAATACCAATAAAGACAGGTATATTTAGACGAGACAAAAAGCTCTTTTTAAGCGTTTTCTGCATCGCATTCACCGCCCCAACAGACCAGCTGTGACTTTTAAAAGCAATATTCACATGCGGATGGCGGTCAACAATTCTCTCATTTCTTTCAAAACGACTATCATCCATCGTCACGCGGTTGAAACTCGATCTGCCCGTCGCGCGATCTGTGGAAGCAGACTCAAGCGGCCTATGCCCTAATCCAAATAACTCATTGATGCTAGTGACGGCTTTAAGTAATGAAATTTGTAACGGGTGTTCTTGTACTCCAATCATCGGCGCGGAAAGCGCTAAAGCGTCAAATAATCCCTTATGAAGCACAGCTGTTCTTATACTAATCTGTCCGCCCATACTATGCGACACGCCAAAATACGGTGGCGGAAAACGCTGCGTGATAAATCCGCGCATAACAACATTCAAGTCAGAAATGTTTTTGTCAAAATCTTTAAAGTGCAGAACTTCCCTGCGAATATCAAAACGGCCACCAGAACAGCCATGACTGCGCCATTCAACAATGGCAACTCTGTATCCCAAATTTAGAAAATCTGACACGGTCTCTGCATATTTTTCAATATACTCAGCATAGCCGTGACTCAGAACAATCGTGCCTTTTGTTTGCTCTTCTGCCCGTAAACTTTCGAACATCCCAACGCGGATAGAAACCTCTTCATCTACAGAAACCATGAAGCATGCGCCCGCAGGCATCGGGGTGTCTATACCCTCAAGAAACTGACTGTCTGAAACTTTACTGTACATGCGAAATACCCAATCCTAAACACTTGGATACAACTTTTAATTTAAACAAAACACTAGTAGTTATTAAATAAATAAATAAAGGGGAAATCAATGTCAGAAAACAGACATGAAAACGGCACAGAAAATATGTCCTGGTCATCACATATCGGATTCTTGCTAGCCTGTGTCGGAGCCGCCATCGGCCTCGGGAATATTTGGAAATTTCCCTATATGGCTGGCACACAAGGCGGTGGCGCATTTGTTTTGATATATCTGGTTACCATTTTCCTTATCGCAATTCCGGTTGCCGCTGCAGAACTCGTTACAGGCCGAATGGCGCGGCGAAATGCAGTCGACTCCGTCATTTATCTTGCGCGTGATACTAAGAACCCGTCACTTTTTGGCATTGTCGGTCTGGTAGCCGTTGTAGCAAGCTTTATGTTGCTCACTTTTTATCCAGTTATTTCTGGCTGGGTCTTGGCCTATCTCGGCAAGTCCCTCATGGGTGGGTTTTCTGGATTTGATGCTGATCAAGTCGCTGCTGAATTTAACAACCTTCTCGCCAATCCTGCTCAAATGATTTTCTGGCAGGTTTCATTCTTAATGCTGACAGGCTTCGTTATCGCACGCAATATTCGCTCTGGGCTTGAAAAAGCAAATCTCTTTTTAATGCCTATTTTATTTCTAATGCTTGTGATGGTTGTTATTTATGGTGCAATAGAGGGGGATATTGGCGCTGCAATCAGCTTTTTGTTTTCTCCTGATTTTTCGAGCATAACACCTGATGTCATTCTCTCGGCTGTCGGGCACGGGTTTTTCTCCGTGGGTGTTGGCGCTGCCATGCTTATAACTTACGGGTCGTATCTGGACCATCATATCAGCATTGGGGAAGCCGCTATTGCCATAGGTATTGCCGATACAATCATTGCCTTACTTGCTGGCATCGGCATTTTCGCAATCGTATTCGGGCAGGCATTAGAACCTGCACAAGGCCCGGGACTTATATTTGTAACTCTGCCATTAGCATTTTCTGATATGGCAGGAGGTAGTTTCTTTGCCGCGTTGTTTTTCTTGCTCGTTGTGTTTGCTGCACTCACTTCAAATCTTGCTCTCACAGAAGTCATTGTTCGTTTTGTAAGTGACAAGCTGGGGACATCCCGCGCCAAAACTACTTTCGGTGTCTTACTGGCATCTTTTATTGTTGGCCTAACAACCATATTTTCCTTCAACATTTTGAGTGATTTCAGACTTTCCGACAATGGTGTCTTTGCCGACAAAACATTATTCGATGCTAAGGATTATGTAACATCCAATATTCTAATGCCACTGGGCGGCTTACTGATTGTAGCTTTTGCAGGGTGGGTTGTACCTGCAAAAACCTCACTTGAACATTTTGGCGGAACTGCTTGGATGCATACAATTTGGCTGTGGCTGTCCCGCCTCATCGCACCACTAGGTGTTATTTGGGTCTTTATCAGCAATCTATAAAACCTCATTTGCCGACAGAGTAAAAAGCGCTTTTGAAAGTTATAAAATAAACCAATAAAAACAATTGGTTTATAATTCTAAATATGTATATCGTAATTTAATTAAATTAATTTGAATGCGTTGTCATAACGGTCATTCCTTCTCGCTTGGATAATTTGTAATTTTAAGGAGTGTCACTGGTTCAATGAGCACTAATGTTCTCTCAGTTGTTATCCCTACCCATAATCAGGGGCCCTCGGCTTTGAGAGCTGTCGAGAGTGTTCTGAAGTCTAACACCCCATCAATAGAAATTATTGTTGTTGAAGACCAGACATCCAGTGCAGAAGAATGTTTACGTGAGCATATCAAATCTGGAGACATAAAATACTTTTGCAGAGACGACGGAGATAATAGCGCATCACAAACGCGGAATATGGGCGTAGAACTCGCTACAGGTAAATTCGTATTGTTTCTTGATGACGACGATATTTTGATGCCTGAGTATCTTGAAAGTTTGCCAGAAATTTATCTGAAAAATGATGTTAGCTGGGGCTTCTGTGATCAAGTAATAAATGGCAAAATTACAAAGCATAGAATGCCTGTTTCAGGCTTCTTGCTGACGCAAAACTTTAAAAAATATAAGGCTCGTTTAAGTGCTGGTTTCTGGATTAAACGCAGTCTTTTTCTTGAGATGGGTGGCCTAGATATCAATTTGAGCCGCGATGAAGATACGGATTTATGTTGTCGCTTAATGGCTCGCGGGCACATACCCTATTATAGCCGGATGATTGGCGTTATTTATAGCCGTAATGATGGGGAAATCAGATTAACTAATTCAACCGAAAATAATGTGACTATGGCGTGCTATTTAAGGACGCTGGAAAAAAACTTCGACCCTCTCAAACCTGTTAAGGGAGGTCGAAATTACCTCCTACTTCGAACACACAAATTTATCTGTGAAACGGGCAATTTCTCTTATCTAAGAGCTTTAGACAAATTCCAGAAACCAAAAATTATCTCAATTATTTTTTT
>CALKOC010000008.1 GCA_938091085.1 uncultured Alphaproteobacteria bacterium | reverse complement strand
AACATGTCAAAAGAGAAGTTTGAGCGCACGAAGCCGCACGTTAACATTGGCACGATTGGTCACGTTGACCATGGTAAGACGACGTTGACTGCTGCGATTACGAAGGTTTTGTCTGAGCATGGGGGAGCTGAGTTTTCTGATTATGCTGATATTGATAAAGCCCCTGAGGAGAAGGAGCGCGGCATTACGATTTCCACGGCTCACGTTGAATATGAGACGGAAAACCGTCACTATGCGCACGTTGATTGCCCTGGTCACGCTGACTATGTGAAGAACATGATTACTGGCGCGGCTCAGATGGATGGCGCGATTTTGGTTGTTAACGCTGCTGATGGTCCTATGCCACAGACACGCGAGCATATTCTTCTTGCGCGTCAGGTTGGTGTACCTGCGCTTGTTGTCTTTTTGAACAAGGTTGACCAGGTTGACGATGCTGAGCTTCTTGAGCTTGTTGAGATGGAAGTTCGTGAGCTTCTTTCTATGTATGAGTTTCCTGGGGACGATATTCCGATTGTTAAGGGTTCTGCGCTTGCCGCGCTTGAGGGCCGTGACGATGAGATTGGCAAGGAAGCGATTATGTCACTTATGAGTGAGGTTGACGCTTACATTCCTCAGCCTGATCGTCCTAAGGACCAGCCATTTTTGATGCCGATTGAGGATGTTTTCTCGATTTCTGGTCGCGGTACTGTTGTTACGGGTCGTGTTGAGCGCGGTGTTGTTAATGTTGGTGAAGAGATTGAGATTGTTGGTATCAAGGAGACCCAGACGACGACTTGTACTGGTGTTGAGATGTTCCGCAAGCTTCTTGATCAAGGTGAAGCCGGCGATAATGTTGGTGTTCTTCTTCGTGGTACGAAGCGTGAGGAAGTTGAGCGTGGTCAGGTTCTTTGTCATCCTGGTTCGATTAAGCCTCACACGAAGTTCAAGGCTGAGGCTTATATTTTGACGAAAGAGGAGGGTGGTCGTCATACACCATTCTTCACGAATTATCGTCCTCAGTTTTACTTCCGTACGACGGATGTGACGGGTGTATGTCAGTTGCCGAGCGGTACTGAGATGGTTATGCCTGGCGATAATGTTGAGATGGAAGTTGAGCTGATTGTTCCGATTGCGATGGAAGAGAAGCTGCGCTTTGCGATCCGCGAAGGCGGAAGAACAGTCGGCGCCGGCGTCGTCTCATCAATCATCGAGTAGGACTTATAGGTAAGGTTAGGACTGGGAAATGGTACAAAACCAAAATATCCGTATTAGGCTGAAAGCTTTTGATCATCGTGTGTTGGATAATTCAGCGCTCGAGATTTTGAATACAGCCAAAAGGACAGGTGCCGATGTACGCGGTCCCATTCCTTTGCCGACACATATTGAAAAATATACTGTTTTGCGTGGGCCGCACATTGACAAGAAGAGTCGTGAGCAATTCGAAATTCGTACCCATAAACGCATGTTGGATATTGTTGATCCAACACCCCAAACCGTCGACGCATTAATGAAGCTGGATTTGCCGGCTGGTGTAGACGTTCAAATTAAGCTCTAAATTGAGCGAAGGAGAGTAGCCATGCGGTCCGGAGTGATCGTGCAGAAAGTTGGAATGACCCGTCTATTTACTGAAGACGGTCAACATGTGCCAGTCACAGTGTTGAAGCTTGATAATTGTCAGGTCGTTGCCCAACGCACGGAAGATAAAGACGGTTATAATGCTGTACAGCTTGGTTCTGGTTTCAGAAAAGTGAAACGGACGACCAATGCTATGCGTGGGCATTTTGCTAAAGCTAAAGTTGAGCCTAAGCGTAAGCTTGCTGAGTTTCGGGTTACTGCTGATAATCTTATTGATATCGGCGCTGAACTGGCTGCCAATCATTTTCTGGAAGGCCAGAAAATTGATGCAACTGGTGTAAGCATTGGTAAAGGTTTTGCCGGTGCCATGAAACGCCATAATTTTGGCGGTTTACGGGCTTCTCACGGTGTATCTATATCTCATCGTAGTCATGGTTCTACAGGCCAGTGTCAAGATCCCGGTAAGGTTTTCAAAGGCAAGAAAATGGCTGGTCATATGGGTGATACGCGCATTACCACACAAAATTTGACTGTCGTGAAAACGGATGTCATGCGTGGCCTTATTATGGTTAAAGGTGCTGTTCCCGGTTCTAAGGGTGGATGGGTGCTTTTGCGTGATGCTGTTAAGCGTCCGCTTCCTGAAGGTGTGCCTATGCCTGCTGCTATTGTTGAGTTGAGCTCACCTGCTCAAGAGACACCAGCAGATGAAGTTCCAGCAGATGAAACTGTGGCTGAAGAAGTGGTTGCTGAAGAAGTTGTAGTTGATGAAGCGCCTGCTGAAGCTTCTGCCGAAGACACTGCAGAAGCCGCTCCAGATGAAAGTGTTTCTGAAGAAGCGCCAGCAGAAGAAGATAAGGAGGCCGAGTGATGAAAACGGATGTAACGACACTTGAAGCCACCAAATCTGGCTCAGTTGATCTAAACGAAAGTGTTTACGGGCTTGAATTGCGGGCTGATTTATTGCACCGCATGGTTAATTACCAGCTCGCCAGCCGTCAGGCAGGTACGCATAAAACTAAAAACCGAAGCGAAATTGTCGGTACGACTAAAAAATTCGGTCGTCAGAAAGGCGGCGGTGGCGCGCGTCACGGTAACCGTAAATCCAATATCTTTGTTGGTGGTGGTCGTGCGCATGGTCCTGTGGTCAGAAGCCATGCGACGAAACTGCCAAAGAAAGTCCGTACACTTGCGCTGAAGACTGCTTTGTCCAGCAAAGTTCAAGCTTCACAACTTATTGTTCTCGACAAGGCTGAGTCAAAAGACGGTAAAACTTCTGTTCTGCGTAATCAACTGACTAAGCTAGGCATTACTTCGGCCTTAATTATTGATGGTAGCGATGTGAATGAAAACTTCGCGCGCGCCGCTCGTAATATCGAGAAAATTGATGTGCTACCGGTTCAGGGCATTAATGTTTATGACATTCTGCGCCGTGATCATTTGGTTTTAACAAAGGCTGCAATTGAAAGCCTTGAGGAGCGTTTCAAATGAGCAAAGTAAAAGCGACGCCCCGTCATTATGACATTCTGCGCGATCCGGTTATCACAGAGAAAACAACAATGGCTTCCGAGCATAATCAAGTTGTATTCAATGTGTCATCTGATGCAGATAAACCTTCCATCAAGGAAGCTGTTGAAGCGCTGTTTGACGTAAAAGTTAAGGCCGTTAACACGTTTAACCGTAAAGGTAAGGTCAAACGTTTCCGCGGAATTTTGGGAAAGCAAGGCGATCGTAAACGCGCGATTGTAACGCTTGAAGAAGGGCATTCGATTGATGTTACGACCGGTCTCTAAACCGGACATCATGAAAAGGTTATTAAGCTATGGCATTAAAAAAATATAATCCAACGACTCCCGGGCAACGTGGTCTGATTCTTGTTGATCGTTCTGCGCTGCATAAGGGCAAGCCGGTTAAAACATTGACTGAGGGTTTGACCAAATCCGGTGGGCGTAATAATGCCGGCCGCATTACCGCGCGTCGTCGTGGGGGTGGTCATAAACGTAGTTACAGAATTGTCGACTTTAAGCGTCGTAAATGGGATATGGCTGCAACGGTTGAGCGTCTGGAATATGATCCAAACAGAACGGCCTTTATTGCGCTTATCAAATATGAAGATGGTGAATTGGCTTATATCATCGCGCCTCAGCGTCTGGGTGTTGGCGATAAAGTTATTGCCGGTGAAAAAGTTGATGTGAAGCCTGGCTGTGCGATGCCACTTCGTTCCGTTCCAATCGGTTCCATTATTCATAATATCGAGATGAAGCCAGGTAAGGGGGGGCAGATTGCCCGTTCTGCCGGCGCATTCGCTCAGATTGTTGGTCGTGACCAAACCTATGCAATTATTCGTTTGGGTTCAGGCGAACAGCGCCTCATTCATGGTGATTGCATGGCGACAATTGGAGCTGTTTCAAACCCGGACCAAGGCAATATCAAGCTTGCTAAAGCGGGCCGTAACCGCTGGATGGGTAAAAGACCGAGCGTACGTGGCGTAGCCATGAACCCGGTTGATCACCCACATGGTGGTGGTGAAGGTAAAACATCGGGCGGACGTCACCCAGTGACCCCGTGGGGTAAGTCAACTAAAGGTAAGCGCACACGTTCGAATAAATCCTCGGACAAATATATTTTGCGCAGCCGTCATATGAAGAAAAAGCGTTAGGAATAAATCATGACACGTTCAGTTTGGAAAGGCCCGTTTGTTGATGGTTATCTGCTTAAAAAAGCGGAAGCCGTTCGTGAGTCCGGTAGAAACGACGTCATTAAGACTTGGAGCCGTCGGTCAACCATTCTCCCGCAATTTGTCGGGTTGAATTTTGGTGTGCATAACGGTCAAAAACACATTCCTGTTCTCGTAACAGAAGAAATGGTTGGTCATAAATTCGGTGAATTTGCGCCAACTCGTACGTATTACGGCCATGCTGCCGATAAGAAGGCTAAGAGGAAGTAAGATGGGTAAGGCATCCAAACCAAGACAACTTGCTGATAATGAAGCCAAAGCGGTGGGCCGGATGATCCGTACCAGTCCGCAAAAGCTTAATCTTGTCGCGCAATTAATTAGAGGCAAAAAGGCTGAAAAAGCTGTTGCTGATTTAACTTTCTCACGCAGACGTGTTTCAGGTGAGGTTAAAAAAGTCCTCGAAAGCGCGATAGCGAATGCAGAAAACAACCATGATTTGGATGTTGATAATCTGTTTGTCGCTGAAGCTTATGTGGGTAAGAACCTCGTGATGAAGCGTTTCCGCCCAAGAGCTAAAGGTCGCGCCGCACGTATTGTTAAGCCTTTCAGCCAACTGACTATCGTTGTTCGTGAGATGGAAGAAACTCAGGCCGGAGGAGAAGCCTAATGGGACAGAAAATTAATCCGATTGGTATGCGCCTGGGTGTCAACCGTACATGGGACTCCCGCTGGTATGCTAGAAAAGGTGAATATGCTTCACTTCTTCACGAAGATCTAAATATTCGTGAAATGCTTTTGAAAGAACTTAAGCAGGCAGCAGTATCTAAAATCATTATTGAGCGTCCCCACAAAAAATGCCGTGTCACAATCCATTCTGCGCGCCCCGGTGTCATTATTGGCAAAAAGGGTGCGGATATTGAGAAGCTACGCATTCGGATTGCAAAAATCACAGACAGTGAAGTTCTTCTGAATATCGTTGAAGTGAGAAAGCCCGAAATTGATGCCCAGCTAGTTGCTGACGGGATTGCCCAGCAGTTAGAGCGTCGTGTTGGTTTCCGCCGTGCTATGAAGCGGGCTGTTCAGTCTGCTATTAGATTGGGTGCTGAAGGTATCCGTATTAATTGTGGTGGCCGTCTTGGTGGTGCTGAGATTGCGCGTGTTGAATGGTACCGTGAGGGGCGTGTGCCACTTCATACACTCCGCGCAGATATTGATTATGGTGTCGGCTCAGCACATACGGCATACGGCGTCTGCGGTATTAAAGTCTGGATTTTCAAAGGCGAAATCGTTGAGCATGACCCAATGGCACGCGATAAGCGCGGTGAGCAAGGCAGTGATGATAATGCCAACTCATCTAGAGAAATGGCAAGAGGTTAGGGACTATGCTGCAACCTAAACGTACAAAATTCCGTAAAGCCCATAAAGGCCGCATTAAAGGTAATGCGAAGGGTGGAACAGCACTTACTTTTGGGGCTTTTGGTCTGAAAGCAACGACACCAGAGCGTGTCACATCGCGCCAGATTGAGGCTGCTCGTCGTGTGATTACGCGTCACATGAAACGTGCTGGGCGTGTTTGGATTCGTATCTTTCCTGATGTGCCGGTTTCCAAGAAACCGACTGAAATACGTATGGGTAAAGGTAAGGGTTCTCCTGAATATTGGGCGTGCCGAGTTAAGCCCGGTCGGATTATGTTTGAAGTTGACGGTGTGCCTGCAAATGTTGCCCATGAGGCGTTAAAACTTGCTGCCGCTAAACTTCCGGTTCAAACGCGTGTTGTTTCACGCATTGGCGACCAAGACTAGGAGTTGGGTTTATGAAGATTACAGAAATCAGAGATTTGACTACCGACCAGCTTGATGACCGCTTGGTAGAACTGAAAAAAGAACAGTTCAATCTGCGCTTCCAAAAAGCATCAGGCCAGCTTGAGAATATGGCGCGTATCGGTCAGGTGCGTAAGGAAATTGCCCGCGTACAGACTGCTAAAAACGAGATTAAGGGAAAACAGGCCGAGTAGGGTCGTTTAATTGAGGACTAGATAGAAATGCCAAAACGTATTCTACAAGGAACTGTTGTCAGCGATAAAACCGACAAAACTGTTGTTGTTCGGGTTGAGCGTCGTTTGACAGACCCTGTGATGAAAAAGACCGTTCGTAAATCGAAGAAGTACCACGTTCATGATGCTGATAACCAGTTCAAGACCGGTGATACTGTTCGCATCCGAGAGTGTCGTCCGATTTCCAAGCTGAAATGCTGGGAAGTCATAACTGAATAGTTGAGGCTAGGTAAGGAATAATACAATGATACAGATGCAAACCAATCTGGACGTTGCCGACAATTCGGGTGCTCGACGGGTGCAGTGCATCAAGGTTCTCGGAGGCTCAAAACGCATGAGTGCCGGCATTGGTGACACAATCGTGGTCAGCGTAAAGGAAGCAATTCCGCGCGGTCGCGTTAAAAAGGGTGACGTTATGCGTGCGGTGATTGTCCGCACAGCAAAAGAAATTCGTCGCAATGATGGAAGTGTCATCCGCTTTGATCGTAATGCAGCCGTGCTGGTAAATAACTCAGGTGAGCCTGTGGGAACAAGAATTTTTGGTCCGGTTACACGTGAATTAAGGGCAACCAATCACATGAAAATCGTTTCTCTTGCGCCGGAGGTTTTGTAATGCCGACAAAATTGAAAATTAAAAAAGGCGATAAGGTCGTTGTGTTGGCCGGTCGCGATAAAGGTAAATCGGGCGAGGTTCTTGGTGTATTTCCAACAGAAAACCGTGCTCTCGTGCAAGGCGTGAACATTGTGAAGCGTCATCAACGACAGTCTGCCCAAACCGAGGGCGGTATTATCGCGCGCGAATCCAAAATTCATATTTCTAACCTCGCTATTGCAGATCCTAAAGATGGAACGCCAAGCCGGGTCGGGTATCAATTTGATAAAGATGGCAAAAAACAACGATTTGCCAAGAAGTCAGGAGATGTCATCGATGGCTGAAGCAGATTACATTCCACGTCTTAAGACGCATTATGACGATAGCGTTCGCGCCCAGCTGACTGAACAGTTCAGCTATGCCAACCCAATGCAGGTTCCAAAGCTTGATAAGGTTGTTCTGAATATGGGTATTGGTGAAGCCACCACGGACACGAAAAAAGTGAAATCGGCCTATGCTGATATGGAACTGATTGCAGGTCAAAAGCCTGTCGTTACCCGCGCCCGTAATTCTATCGCGACATTTAAAGTGCGTGAAGATATGCCACTGGGTGTCAAAGTTACACTTCGTAAAGCGAATATGTATGAGTTTATTGACCGTCTGGTTACCATCGCATTGCCACGTGTGCGTGACTTTAGAGGTCTTAATCCAAAAAGTTTTGACGGCAATGGCAATTATGCCATGGGCCTGAAAGAACATATTGTGTTTCCGGAAATCGACTATGACAAAGTCGATACAATCTGGGGAATGGATATCATTGTTTGCACAACAGCGACTTCGGATGATGAAGCTCGTGAACTTCTACGTGCATTTAATTTTCCGTTCTCGGACAAGAACTGACGAGATCGGAGAGAGGTAGTTATGGCTAAAAAGAGCTCTGTAGAACGTAATAAAAAACGCATCCGACTGGCGGATAAATATGCTGCCAAGCGTGCGGAATTGCTGGCTACGGCCAAGGATGAGTCGCTGACAAATGAGGAGCGTTTCAAAGCGCGCCTCAAGCTTGCAGAACTCCCGCGCAATTCGGCCAAGTCGCGTGTGCGCAACCGTTGTGGTGTGACTGGTCGCCCACGCGGATATTACAGAAAATTGAATATGTCCCGGATCTCTTTGAGAGATTTGGCCTCTAAAGGTCAGATTCCGGGCATGGTTAAGTCAAGTTGGTAGGGGAAGTATTATGAACTTAAACGATCCTCTTGGTGACATGCTCACACGTATCCGCAACGCTCAAATGCGTGGCAAGTCGAGTGTTATTTCCCCTTCTTCCAAACTGCGCCGTTGGGTGTTGGATGTGTTGAAAGATGAAGGATATATTCGCGGATATTCCGAAAAACAATTTACCGGCACTATGGCTGAGCTTGAAATCGAGCTGAAATATCATGAAGGGCGTCCCGTCATTCAGGATATTCAACGCGTTTCAAAACCCGGTCGCCGTGTTTATTCATCTGTAAAGACCATGCCCGTCGTTCAAAACGGTCTTGGTATTTCAATTTTATCAACGCCAAAAGGGGTCATGTCTGACTCTGCAGCGCGTGAAAACAATGTTGGTGGGGAGGTTCTCTGTCGCATCTTCTGATGGGGCTTAATTTGAGAATTCTATGAGGAAAAGAAATGTCTCGCATTGGTAAAAAACCTGTTCCTGTACCCGGTGGCGTTGAGGTTAGCCTCAACGGTCAGGCATTGGCTGTTAAAGGGCCTAAGGGTGAAATGAGTGCCGTATTATCTGACTTGATTGCGATTGAGCAGACTGATGATGGCATTCTTGTCAGCCCGAAGGAAAAGTCTCAAGCAGCTAGAAGTTTTTGGGGCTTGAGCCGTTCAACAGTTGCTAATTTAGTAACTGGTGTTTCTGAGGGTTTTGAGAAAAAACTTGAACTGCAAGGTGTCGGTTATCGTGCTCAAATTCAAGGTCAGAAGCTTAAGCTTAGCCTTGGATTCAGTCATGACGTTGATTTTGCTGTTCCTGAAGGCATCAAGGTTGAATGCCCGTCCCAGACCGAAATTACGGTATCTGGTATTGATAAACAAAAAGTTGGGCAGGTCGCTGCTGAGATACGCTCATATCGTCCGCCGGAGCCTTATAAAGGCAAGGGTGTCAGATATGTCGGTGAGTATATCTTCCGCAAAGAAGGTAAGAAGAAATAGGATTTCGCTATGGTGAAGAAGATTTCAAAAGATGAGAGACGGAAAAGACGCGTTAGAATGCGTCTGAGAAAGCTGGCTAATGGTAAGCCTAGATTGTCGGTTTTCAGGTCGTCTCAACATATCTATGCCCAAATCATCGACGATGAGAATGGTGTAACGGTAGCCGCTGCCTCCACGAAGGATAAGGATTTTTCCGGGCAGAAGGGTTCAGACAAAGAGGCTGCAGGTCTTGTCGGCAAATTAGTTGCTGAGAGAGCCAAAACAGCCGGCGTTGAAACGGTTATTTTTGATCGTGGCGGATATCTATTTCATGGCAGAGTTAAAGCTCTTGCCGAAGCCGCGCGTGAAGCCGGCTTAATATTTTAAGGAGACTGACTCGTGGCTAGAGGTGATAATCGTAAAGATAACCGCGACGACGATCGCGACAACGAGTTTATTGATAAGCTTGTGCACATTAACCGTGTTGCCAAAGTGGTCAAGGGTGGTCGCCGGTTTGGTTTCGCTGCACTCGTTGTTGTTGGTGATCAAAAAGGTCGGGTTGGTTATGGGCTTGGTAAAGCACGTGAAGTTCCTGAAGCTATTCGTAAAGCAACCGAAGCTGCCAAGCGTAAAATGATACGTGTGCCGCTTCGTGAAGGTCGTACATTACACCACGATATTCGTGGTCATCATGGTGCGGGTAAAGTTCTGCTTCGTGCAGCACCTCCCGGTACTGGTATTATTGCCGGTGGCCCGATGCGTGCGGTGTTTGAAGTGTTGGGTATGCAGGATGTTGTGGCGAAATCAATCGGGACGTCTAATCCCTATAATATGGTTCACGCTACGATTGATGCCCTGAGCAAGCAAGCTAGCCCGCGCCAGATTGCTGCGCGTCGCGGCAAGAAGGTTTCAGATATTATTTCCCGTCGCGGGGTAGATGCTGCCGATGCATAATCGGTAAGGAGTGAATGATGGCGAAGAAAAATACAGTGACTGTAGAGCAAACCGGTAGCCCGATTGGGAGACCTGAGGATCAGCGCGCGACACTTGTTGGTCTGGGGTTGAATAAAATGCATCGCCGTAAAACATTAGAAGATACACCAGCTGTGCGGGGCATGATTGCTAAAGTTGCGCACCTTGTTCGTGTTGTGGAAGACGCCTAAGGGCCTGGAGACTGACTATGAGACTCAATGAATTAAGAGATAATCAAGGTGCGCGCAAAACGCGTGTGCGTGTTGGTCGCGGCACGTCATCCGGTAAAGGTAAAACCGGTGGGCGTGGTGTAAAAGGTCAAAAATCACGTTCTGGTGTTTCGATTAAAGGCTTTGAAGGCGGGCAAATGCCGCTTCACATGCGTTTGCCAAAACGCGGTTTTAATGTTCCAAATCCGAAAAAACTGAATGCTGTCAATCTTGGTCGCCTTCAACAAGCTTTGGACGCCGGTAAATTGAATGCATCTGATGCTGTAAATACTACAAGTCTTAAAAGTGCTGGTGTTATCCGTCGCGAGCTTGACGGTGTTCGCATTATTGGTAATGGCGAATTGAAAACTAAGCTTGATTTCGAAGTTTTTGGTGTTTCAGCCTCTGCAAGAGAAGCGATTGAAAAACTGGGTGGTAAAATTACAGTTCTCGCCCCTGCGCCTAGCGAAGGTGATGATGAAGCGAAAGCTGAAAAAAAGGCCAAAAAGAAAGCAGCAAAAAAAGCTGAAGCAGATGTAGAAGAAGCTGCCTCAGAAGAAGAGGCTCCCGTCGAGGAGACTGCTTCCGATGATGCAGATACCGAAGATAACCAGAGCGAGTAAGGCTTAATTAGGGCGTAAAATGGCTTCAGCAGCAGAGCAATTAGCAGCAAATCTCAGCCTGTCATCCTTTAGGGGCGCGACGGAACTGAAACAACGTATCTGGTTTACACTTGGTGCGCTGCTAATCTATCGCCTCGGAACTTATATTCCACTTCCCGGAGTTGATCCACAGGCGGTCAATGCGCTTTTTCAGCAAAATCAAGGCGGTATTATTGGCATGTTCAACCTGTTCGCAGGGGGTGCAGTTGGTCGTATGGCGATTTTTGCGCTGAATATCATGCCATATATTACGGCTTCCATTATTATTCAGTTGCTGACATCCGCAGTGCCTCATCTTGAGCATCTCAAGAAAGAGGGTGGCGAGCAGGGACGAAAACAGATTAACCAATACACGCGCTACGGCACTGTGTTTCTTGCTGCAATGCAGGGTTACGGGATTGCAGTTGGCCTAGAAAGAGCTGAAGGTATCGTTCTTAATCCAGGGCTATTCTTCCAAATCAGTGCTGTTATCACACTTGTTGGCGGTACAGTATTCTTGATGTGGCTCGGTGAGCAAATAACCGCGCGGGGCGTTGGCAACGGCATTTCGCTGATTATTTTCGCAGGTATTGTTGCAGAGCTTCCGGGTGCGCTGGTCAGCACACTTGAGCTAGGTCGCCAAGGTGCTTTGTCTACGCTCGTTATTTTAATGCTTCTGGTCATGGTTGCCGTAGTTATCGCCTTTATCGTTTTCATGGAACGGGCTCAACGTCGGTTGATTGTTCAATATCCGAAACGTCAGGTTGGCAACAAAATGACCGGTGGAGAAAACTCTCATTTGCCACTCAAGCTTAATGTGGCCGGTGTTATTCCGCCGATTTTTGCTTCATCATTATTGTTACTGCCAATCACTGTTGCTAATTTTTCTGGTACGGGTGGACCTGAATGGCTTGGTAATGTGACGGCTTTGATGGGTCGTGGCCAACCGCTTTATATGGCTCTTTATGCAGGCGGTATCATCTTTTTCTGCTTCTTCTATACCTCGATTGTCTTTAATCCGTCTGACACGGCTGATAATCTTAAGCGAAGCGGCGGCTTTATTCCGGGCATCCGTCCAGGTGATAGAACCGCAGAATATCTCGATAGAGTGCTTACACGTTTGACTGTTGTTGGTGCGCTTTATCTGACGCTTGTCTGTCTCTTACCAGAGATTTTGATAAATCAGTACAGTGTGCCGTTCTATCTTGGCGGTACTTCTTTGTTGATTGTGGTCAGTGTGACCATGGATACAGTTAGCCAGGTGCAGAGCCATCTTTTTGCTCACCAATATGAAGGGCTGATTAAGCAATCTCGCGTTGGGAGGTCTCGCCGATGAAACTTATTTTTCTAGGTCCTCCAGGTGCTGGTAAAGGTACGCAAGCCGCTCGTCTAGAGGGCAATCATAATCTTCGTCAGCTTTCGACAGGAGATATGTTACGCGCTGCTGTGGCTGCTGAAACAGAGATTGGCCTTAAAGCCAAAGATATTATGGCACGTGGTGATCTTGTGCCGGATGAGGTTGTTGTCGGTATTATATCCGACCGCATTGAAGCTCCAGATTGTGCTGATGGGTTCATTCTGGATGGGTTTCCAAGAAATATTGCTCAGGCCGAAGCGCTGGACGCCATGTTAAATGATAAAGGCATGAAGCTGGATACGGTTTTGGAGCTGAAAGTTGACCATAATAAGTTGCTTGAGCGTATTCGTATCAGGTCTGCTCAAACTGAGGGTGGGCCGCGTGATGACGATAATGAGGAAGCGTTGGCTCGTCGCTTAGAAGTGTATGAAGAGCAAACTGCGCCAGTATCAGAATACTACGCGCAAAAAGGTTTGGTTAAGCATGTTGACGGTATGCAAGATATGGATGCCGTAACTGAAGAAATTGTAGAGATTTTAGGACTTTAGAAAGGATAAGGTAGGGGAAACAAGTTGACTGTTGGGCGGAAGTTTTTATAATCCCGCTTTTCGGTGACATGTTGCAGAAATGTCTAACAGTTGGGGCTATTCAGCTGTTTCTTTGACTGCAGTTTCCACTCCCTTACGGAGATGAGGAGAATTAAGTGGCTCGTATAGCAGGTGTAAATATTCCGACTGCCAAGCGTGTGGTGATTGCCCTGACTTATATTCACGGCATTGGCGACACAAAAGCCAAGGAAATTTGTGAAAAAGTCGGCATCATGCCGGAGCGGAGAGTAAATGAGCTTTCCGATGCAGAAGTCATTAAAATCCGTGAAACCATTGACGGTGACTATACCGTTGAGGGTGACTTAAGGCGTGAAATTGCCATGAATATCAAGCGTTTGCTTGATTTAGGTGTATATCGCGGTCTTCGCCATCGTCGTAATCTGCCCGTTCGCGGTCAGCGTACACATACTAACGCACGTACACGTAAGGGTCCTGCGAAACCTATTGCCGGTAAGAAAAAGTAGAGGAACTGTTTTATGGCTACTGAAAAAACCCGAGTCCGCCGCAGAGAGCGAAAAAACATCACCTCCGGTGTGGCGCATGTCAATTCTACCTTTAATAATACCATGATTACTATTTCAGATGCTCAAGGTAACGCTGTTGCTTGGTGCTCTGCAGGTGCTATGGGTTTTAAAGGGTCGCGTAAATCCACACCTTATGCTGCTCAGGTTGCTGCCGAGGAAGCTGGTAAAAAGGCTATGGATCACGGTATGAAAACCCTTGAAGTAAATGTTAAGGGGCCTGGTTCGGGTCGTGAATCTGCCCTCCGTGCCCTACAATCTATCGGTTTTACGATCACCAGCATTCGTGACGTAACACCAATCCCACATAATGGATGTCGTCCGCCGAAACGCCGTCGCGTCTAATTACTGAAGCTATTAACCTTTAAGAGGAGCCGCCATGATACAGAATAACTGGCAAGAGCTTATCAAGCCTACAAAACTGGATATTGTTCCTGGTCATGACAGCAATCGCCATGTGCGCATCGTTGCCGAACCGCTTGAGCGTGGTTTTGGTTTAACATTGGGCAATGCCCTGCGCCGTATTTTGTTGTCTTCCATTCAAGGTGCAGCCGTTGTTTCCGTTCAAATCGACGGTGTTTTGCACGAATTCTCATCAATTGCGGGTGTGCGTGAAGATATTACGGATATTGTGCTGAATATTAAGCAGATGTCTGTCAATTGCCACAGCGAAGGCATGAAGCGCATGATTCTGAGCAAAAAAGGCCCAGGTGTTGTGACTGCTGGCGATATTGAAGAAATCGCTGATGTCGAAATTCTTAACCCTGATCTTGTGCTTTGCACGCTTGATGATGGGGCGGATGTTCGTTTTGAATTCACGGTGAATACAGGTAATGGCTATGTTCAGGCCGAGCAAAACCGTCCGGATGATGCGCCTATCGGCCTCATTCCTGTAGATAGTCTTTACAGCCCAGTGCGTCGCGTTTCCTACAATGTTGAAAACACACGTGAAGGTCAGGTCCTTGATTATGACAAGCTGACTATGGACATTGAAACTGATGGTTCTGTAACACCTGAAGACGCTCTTGCATTGGCTGCTAGAATTCTGCAAGACCAGCTACAGACATTCATCAACTTTGAAGAGCCAGAGCAAGTTCCGGAAACTGTTTCAGTTGCCGAAGAAATTGGTTTCAGCGCGGCGTTGTTGAAGAAAGTTGACGAGCTTGAATTGTCAGTTAGATCCGCTAATTGCCTGAAAAACGACAATATAGTTTATATCGGTGATTTGATTCAAAAGTCTGAACCAGAAATGTTGCGGACACCAAACTTTGGTCGTAAATCCTTGAATGAAATCAAGGAAGTGCTTTCAGAAATGAGCCTTCATTTGGGTATGGAAGTACCTACATGGCCACCTGAAAACATTGAAGAACTTGCCAAAAGGTTTGAAGAAAACTTTTAACTTTATTATCTGCGAATTCGGAGAAAACCATGCGTCACGCTAAAGCAGGCAGAAAATTAAACCGCACCCAGAGTCACCGCAAATCTATGCTGGGGAATCTGGCGGTCGCATTGATTAAACATGAGCAGATTGTTACCACCCTGCCAAAAGCTAAAGAGCTTCGTCCCTATGTTGAGAAGCTGGTGACACTTGGTAAGCGTGGTGATTTGCACGCGCGCCGTCAGGCTATTGCTAAACTGCCTGAGAAAGAATGGGCAAAAAAGTTATTTGAGACACTGGCGCCACGTTACGCAGACCGTTCCGGTGGTTATACGCGTGTTCTCAAAGCCGGTTACAGATTTGGTGATAACGCACCAATGGCTGTTATTGAATTTGTTGACCGTGACCCAGAGGCGCGTGGTCAGGATTCCGGCCCTGTTCAGGTGGATGATGAGGGTGTTGAAGAAGCCATTTAACGGTCCTGTCTTCACGACTTTTATGTCTGTATTCGGCGGTATCCGTCGTTCACTGAAATACACTTCTTTATTAGTCAGCATGTTGGTTGTTTCAGGCTTGGCTTATGCTGAGTCGCGTATTCCTTCATCCTTAAAAGATGTCCAGTTTAGCTTTGCCCCGGTAGTTGAGCAGGCTGCCCCGGCAGTTGTTAATGTGTATGCCACGCGCCGTGTGAAAGCGCGGAGACCTTCTCTATTCAATGACAGGTTTTTTGAAGAATTTTTTGGTAGATCCTTTGGTGATAATTTTGGTCAGAGGGAGCGTTTAGAAAATTCACTCGGCTCTGGCGTGATTGTTTCCGCTGAGGGAATTGTCGTAACTAATAATCATGTAATTAGTGGGGCGGAGGCGTTTAAGGTTGTTCTATCAGACAGAAGAGAGTTTTCTGCTGAACTTCTGCTTGCAGATGAGCGCACAGATCTTGCCGTCCTAAAAATTCTTAATGCAGAGGAAAAATTCCCAGCTTTGCCTTTTCGCAATTCCGACACGGTAAAAGTTGGCGATTTTGTGTTGGCGATTGGTAACCCGTTTGGTGTTGGACAGACAGTAACGAATGGCATTGTCTCGGCACTGGCGCGCACAAGTGTCGGTGTGACGGATTTTCAGTCTTTTATTCAAACGGACGCCCCGATTAACCCCGGGAATTCCGGCGGTGCGTTGGTTACCATGGATGGACGTTTACTCGGTGTAAATACGGCGATTTATACGCGTTCAGGTGGTTCTGTTGGTATTGGCTTTGCTATCCCTTCTAATATGGTTCAGCAAGTTGTTGATGCGGCACTTTCCGATGGAAGAATAGTGCGTCCATGGGCTGGTGTGGAATTACAAAAAGTTTCTCAATCGCTTGCTCAGGCACTAGGTTTGGCAAAACCAGTAGGGGCGCTCATTGTAAAGCTTCATCCCAATAGTCCTTTAGGCAAGGCGGGAATAAAATCCGGCGATGTAGTAACGACCTTTAATGGTAGAGAAATTCTTGAGCCAGAAAATTTTCGGTATCGTATGGCTGTAGCCGGAGTCGGCGCGAGAGCGACGATTGGATATCTCAGGCATGGGAATAGAAAAACAGCTAGTGTAAAACTAGTTTCCCCGCCAGATACACCACCACGAAATGAAATGACATTGACCGGACAGCATATTTTTAACGCTGTGAAGGTCAGTAATCTCAATCCTGCTGTTGTGGAAGAAATGAGCGAAGCCTTCAAACTAAGCCTTGAAGAAGAAGGTGTCGTAATTTTATCCGTTGATAGACGAAGCCGTGCTGCCAGAGTCGGGTTGCGTCCGGGAGATGTTATTCTCGCCATAAACGGCAAAGAAATCAAAAATGTTGCAGGATTAGTCGGATTATTAGAAAAGCCTTCTGAACAGTGGAATTTGGAACTGAGACGGGCTGGACGAATTATCAGAACGACAATACGTTAGCTTGCAGTTCGAAGCGAAAATTAAGGGGCGAATATGAGCGGTGTGCAACATTTACAGGTGCAGCCGGATCAGGCCGGGATGCGGCTTGACCGCTGGTTTCGTTCACTTTTTCCTCATATTAGCCATATCCAGCTAGAGAAGCTTCTTCGAAAGGGGCAAATCCGTGTTGATGGCGGGCGTGCAAAATCATCCCTGCGACTGGAAGCATGGCAGATGATACGCGTGCCGCCCTTGGCAACGCCTGACCAGTCAAAGCAGCGTGTGAAACAGGAAAAACGTGCTGTCCCTCCGCACCTGCAGGACATGATGCTTAAAAGTGTTATTTATGAGGATGCTGATGTGATTGCGCTCAACAAACCGTCAGGTTTGGCTGTGCAGGGCGGCTCAAAAACTGACTGGCATGTTGATGCATTGCTTGATGTGCTGTCGGATAAGGGCGAAAGACCCAGATTGGTTCACCGCCTTGACCGGGATACCTCTGGCGTGTTGTTGCTCGCTAAGCACCGCAAAGCTGCCTCGGCACTTACGAAAGCATTTGCAGAGAGAGAAACCAGAAAAACATATTGGGCGTTGGTTCATGGAGTGCCGCGTCCTGAACAGGGCGATATTAAGTTGAAACTTGTGAAGCGTGCTGCCAGCGATGGTAATGAGCGTGTGCGCCCTGCTGAGGATAATGACAAAGAAGCGATGAAAGCCATTACACGCTTTAATGTTGTGGCGCGGGCAGGGCAGATTTTCTCATGGGTGGCCTTTATGCCAATTACCGGCAGAACGCATCAAATTCGCGCGCATGCTTTGGCTATTGGTCATCCTTTGGTTGGTGATAATAAGTATAGCCTCCCCGAGATTGAAACTGGCGGAGAGTTGCCAAATAAGCTTCATCTTCATGCCCGCATGATTGACATGCCGCATCCTTCAGGTGGTCGGTTAACCGTGGCGGCTGATTTACAAGCGCATATGGCTGAAAGCTGGGATCTTCTTGGTTTTGAGCCGGATGATTATGAAGATGCGTTTCCTGGTGAGGAAAGCTAGTTATGGCGCGTAGATTTTATGAACAGGTGAGCGTCGAGGAGACTGCAGAGGGTCATATTATTCGTCTTGATGAGCACAAACTCATGACACCTGCAAAAAAACTGCTGGCACTGCCATATGCGCGACTGGCGGAAGCAGTTGCGGATGAGTGGCGACAAGTAGAGGAAGATATTATTTCATCTGATATGCCGATGAGCCGTCTAGTTTATACAGCTCTCGATCGTGTATCTGAGACCTATGGGGCCACAGCGCAGGCTTTTGCTTCTTATGGCGAGACAGATCTATTGTGTTATCGCGCCACGCATCCCGATGCGTTGGTGCAACGTCAGGACGAGATATGGACGCCCTATCTAGACTGGGCGAAGGCTGCCTTTGGTGTGTCCCTCCAAATTGGGGCTGGCGTTGCGCCAATAAAGCAATCGCAGTCGAGTATTGAGATTTTGACCCAGATTGCTAAAGGGGGCGAGGGTGTGGAGCCTAATCCCTTGCGCTTGACGGGACTGGCGCATGGGGCAGGTTTACTAGGGTCAGCTGTTCTGGCATTACATATGGAAGCTGGTGAATATAAAACTGAAAATATTTGGCGGGCTGCTTTTTTGGATGAGTTTTTCCAGTTTGAACACTGGGGTGAAGATAGCGAAGCAATGGCGCGTCTGGATGGATTGAAAAGGGAAATAGAGACTTTAAGTGACTATTTTTCTTTATTTTTTTCCTGATTCAAATTATTAAATATCATCGTTAATGAGCAGAGTTTTAAGGACAGACTTGAGTGGGGTGGGATGAGAGAAGTCATAGAAGAACTTGAAGAACGTCGTCGAATTGCCCGTTTGGGTGGTGGCGAGAAAAGAATTGAAGCTCAGCATGCCAGAGGCAAGTTGACGGCAAGAGAGCGCATTGAACTTCTCCTCGACGAAGGGTCATTCGAAGAATATGACATGTTCGTTGAGCATAATTGCCATGAATTCGGCATGGAAAATCAGAAAATCCCCGGCGATGGTGTTGTGACTGGCTGGGGTACAGTAAATGGCCGCGCGATTTATATTTTTGCCAAAGACTTTACCGTTTTTGGTGGGTCACTCTCTAAAGCTCACGCTCAAAAAATCAATAAAGTTCAAGATATGGCCTTACGCAACGGTTTGCCGATTGTTGGTATTCTCGATGCAGGGGGGGCGCGGATTCAAGAAGGTGTTGATGCGCTTGGCGGTTATGCCGAAGTATTCCAAAGAAACACGCTGGCCTCGGGTGTTATCCCACAAATCACGATGATTATGGGGCCTTGCGCGGGTGGTGACGTTTACTCACCTGCACTGACTGATTTTGTCTTTATGGTCCGTAATTCATCCTACATGTTTGTGACAGGCCCTGATGTTGTTAAAACTGTAACAAATGAAGAGGTAACAGCAGAGGAGTTGGGCGGCGCGAAAGTCCACACCACGAAGTCTTCCGTTGCGGATGGGGCTTATGACAATGATATTGAAGCGCTGACCGAGCTAAGACGGTTTATTGACTTTCTACCACAGTCTAATCGCTCAGGGGTGCCAGTACTCCCAAGTCATCAGCCTGCTGATGAGCCTGATTTATCTTTAGATACGTTAATCCCATCCAATCCGAACATGCCTTACGACATTAAGGAATTAATTTACAAAGTGTCAGATGAAGGTGACTTTTTCGAAATTCAAAAAGATTTTGCCAAAAACATTGTTGTTGGCTTTGGACGCATGGAAGGCAGTACCGTTGGTTTTGTTGCGAACCAGCCAATGGTTCTCGCCGGGGTTCTAGATAGTGACTCGAGCCGAAAAGCTGCAAGGTTTGTCAGGTTTTGTGATGCTTTTGAGATTCCGGTTGTCACACTCGTTGATGTGCCTGGCTTCTTGCCGGGGACTGCTCAGGAATATGGCGGGTTGATTAAGCATGGTGCGAAATTGCTGTTCGCCTATGCGGAAGCTACTGTTCCAAAAATCACAATTATCACACGTAAGGCCTATGGTGGCGCTTACGATGTGATGGCTTCAAAACATTTGCGCGGCGATGTGAACTACGCATGGCCGACAGCTGAAATTGCTGTTATGGGCGCAAAAGGAGCGGTTGAGATTATTTTCCGTAAATCTTTAGATGATCCTGAAGAGATTGAAAAACGCACGGAAGAATATGAAGACAGGTTCCTGAATCCTTTCGTGGCTGCCGAGCGTGGCTACATAGATGAAGTGATACAGCCCAGAAATACCCGTATGAGGATTTGTCGTGCTTTAGCTTTGCTGAAAGGCAAGAAGCTGGATAATCCTTGGAAAAAACACGACAACATCCCTCTATAGGTCACACACATGTTTCAAAAGATTTTAATTGCTAATCGTGGTGAAATTGCCTGCCGTGTAATTCGGACAGCCCGTGCCATGGGTATTAAAACAGTCGCTGTTTATTCAGATGCTGATGCAGATGCTTTGCATGTGCGTGAGGCTGATGAAGCTGTTCATATTGGCGGCGCCCCTGCGTCTGAGAGCTACCTCATTATTGATAAAATTCTCGATGCCATTAAACAGACCGGCGCTGAAGCTGTTCATCCCGGGTATGGTTTTTTGAGTGAGAATAAGCTTTTTGCTGAAGCACTCGATAAGGCAGGCGTTGCGTTTATCGGCCCACCTGCGGGTGCGATTGAGATGATGGGCGATAAAATCACCTCCAAAAAACTTGCCATGGAAGCTGGTGTCAGCACAGTTCCTGGTCATATGGGGTTGATTGAGGACGCTGATGAGGCGGTTAAGATAGCTGCTGAAATTGGCTATCCCGTGATGATTAAAGCTTCTGCCGGTGGTGGCGGGAAGGGCATGCGGATTGCTTGGAATGACGAGGAAGCAAAAGAAGGTTTTCAGTCCTCCAAAAATGAAGCGGCCTCCAGCTTTGGTGATGATAGAATCTTTATAGAAAAATTTGTTACGCAACCCCGCCATATTGAAATTCAGGTGTTGGGCGATAAGCATGGCAATGTGATTTATCTTGGGGAGCGCGAATGCTCTATTCAACGCCGAAATCAAAAAGTTATTGAAGAAGCACCTAGTCCATTTCTGGATGCGAAAACCAGAAAGGCGATGGGGGAAGAAGCTGTCGCGCTGTCTAAAGCGGTTGATTATTGCTCTGCCGGAACAGTGGAGTTTATCGTTGATGGCGATAAAAACTTTTACTTCCTAGAAATGAATACGCGCTTGCAGGTTGAGCATCCAGTTACCGAATTAATTACCGGTATTGATCTTGTTGAGCAGATGATCAAAGTTGCTGCAGGTGAAAAACTCTCTTTGGCGCAAAAAGATGTGAAGCTGAACGGCTGGGCCATGGAAAGCCGGATTTATGCTGAAGATCCTTATAGAGGCTTTCTCCCTTCAACGGGTCGCCTAACTCGTTATCGTCCGCCCCAAGAGGGTGTCAGGGATGGTGTGACTGTTCGTAATGATACGGGTGTTTATGAAGGTGGTGAAATTTCGCTGTTTTATGACCCGATGATTGCCAAGCTCGTGACGCATGCTGACGACCGCATGACGTCGATTGATGCGATGGCTGATGCATTGGACAGGTTTAGAATAGATGGTATCCGCCATAATATTGATTTCCTTGCCGCAATTATGCTTCATGAGCGGTTCCGTGATGGAGCGCTAACAACAGCATTTATTGCCGAGGAATATCCGGATGGTTTTGAGGGTGCGCCTTTATCGTTACAGCAATACAAAGAACGCGCTGTCATCGCTTTTTATATGCGCTCTTATGTGTTGGACCGCGCATCCGAGATCTCCGGAGCCATGCCAAATTATGAAGCGACATTGCCCGATGCTATGGCAGTTCAGGTTGAAGATCATGTTTTTACAGCGCGATTTGATGAAAATGGAATTGTTCTGGACGATGAAACGTTTGAGCTTGAAAGCCTCTGGTTGCCAGGTGATTTATTTTTCGAAGGTAAAGTGAATGGTCAAGCGATCTCGCTTGTTGTCGACTCTAGGCCAGAAGGTTATGTGCTGACCTCACGTGGTAAGGCGCAAGAAGTGTTTGTCAGAAGTTTGCGGGCGCAAGAATTGATGATCTATATGCCCGAGAAAACAGACGGCGCAAGCAGTAAAGAATTATTGTGCCCGATGCCTGGTGTTGTGATGTCCATTGATGTCGAAGAGGGGCAAGAGGTTAAGTCAGGACAGGCTCTCGCTGTTGTGGAGGCCATGAAGATGGAAAATATCCTCCGCGCTGAAAAAGATGCAACAGTGAAGTCGGTTCTTGTTGCCGCCGGAGATAAGCTAGCTGTTGACGATATTATGATTGAGTTTGAATAACTTATTCAAAGCTGGTCTGAAACGTCTTAATCAATGCCGCGTCTAATTCTGTCATTGATATGTCCATGCCTAATGCTTGTAGGCTTGTGACATTCTGATCAGCTATCCCACAAGGTATAATGCCGTTAAAATGTGATAAATCCGGGCTTACATTTATTGAAATGCCGTGAAAGCTAATCCATTTTCTTAATCTGACACCAATGGCTGCGATTTTATCTGCACGATTTTCTCCAAGATCCGGTCTGTCAACCCAGACGCCGATATTGGCGCTGTCAGTTCTGGTCTGAAGGCCACATTCATTGAGGGCATTGATAATCCAATTTTGTAATTGCTGAACAAAACGTCGGACATCGCGTCCTCTTTGGTTGAGGTCGAGCATAACATAGACAACACGTTGTCCCGGCCCGTGATATGTAAATTGCCCGCCGCGCCCTGATTTAAAGACCGGAAATTTTTCAGGACTGAGTAAGTCGCTTTCTTGTGCGCCTGTACCGGCTGTGTAAAGAGGGGGGTGCTCGAGAAACCATAAAAGCTCATCATGCTCTCCGGTGCGCATGGCTGCTATATGTGCCTCCATCTCCGATACGGCCTCTGGGTAGGTCACAGGCGTCGTTGATAATCGACAGCTAGGCAACCCAATAATTTCATTGGAGTATTCTTTCAAAACAGGATGAGTGATTTGCTCGCCAATTTCAGTCATATTGAATATTATCACGAGAACTAAAGAACTGTATGATTTATATTATACATATTAGAAATGTATAATATTTAATTCTACATTTAATAATGACAAAAATGAATGAAACCGTTATAAATAATGAGAAAGGTTAGTCATGCTTCCGATTATCTTAGATGTATCGTCCTTGAAAGTTGCTGTTATTGGAAACGGACTTCAGGCGGTGAAGCGGTTGGATATGCTCCGTGATGCCGATGTCAGCAAGATTGACATTTTCGCACCAGCACCGGGTGAGGAGATGCGTGAAGCCGCTGGGGATGAGATGAAGCTTCATCTGCCGACAGCGGAAGATATAAGCAAATATGCGATTATCTTCATTGCTAATCTTGAGGATGACGAGGCGCAAAGATTGGCCGAACAAGCCCGAGAGCAGGGTGTTTTGGTTAATGTTGAGGATGTGAAGCCGCTTTGTGATTTTCATGTGCCGTCAATTATCCGGCGGGGGAAATTGCTAATGACAGCCTCCACTGGAGGGATGTCGCCCGCGCTTGCACGGCGCTTAAGGGAGTTTTTGTCAGCACGTTTTGCGCCTGTATGGGCGGACAGGCTGGAAATTATTGGCGCCGCACGACACAAATGGCGCGATGAAGGGCTGAGCTTTAGCGAAGTCACCAAAAACACGAATGAGTTGATTGATGAAGAAGGCTGGTTGGAATGTCCCTGTCCATTAAAGACGGAAACGCTGTTACAGACAGAGAAGTCTTAGCGGAAAATCTTAAGCACCAGGCTATGGATGTACTGTCGCGTACATCGGAGCTGTCAGCTATTGATTTTCTTACCACAATGTTACAGCACGAGTTTAAAGATGAGATTTGTGTTGTCTCTTCTTTTGGCGCAGAGTCAGCTGTGCTGTTGCATATGGTGGCTCAAATTGATCCGACCACACCCGTCATCTTTTTAAATACCGGTAAGCTTTTTGGGGAAACTCTACGTTACAGAGATCGCCTCCAAACCCTTCTTGGCTTAACCGATGTGCGATCTATCGGTCCTCACCCGACGGATCTGGCAGAAAAAGATAGTAACGAAGATTTGTGGCAGAAAAATAATGATATGTGCTGCCATATTCGTAAGAATTTACCTCAAGAACGCGCCTTAAAAGGGTTTAAAGCCGTATTGACGGGTCGCAAGCGGTTTCAGACTTCCCAGCGTGGCAGTATGCAACGTATCGAAATTGATGACGAAGCTGCTGCGCGGTTGAGAATAAATCCACTTGCAGATTTCACACTAGAAGACCTGCAAGCTTATTTGGAAACTCATAATCTTCCTAAGCACCCTCTTGTCAAAGATGGCTATTTATCAATTGGATGTATGCCCTGCACGGATAAAGTCAAAGCAGGGGATGATTATCGTTCTGGGCGTTGGTCTGAACAAGACAAAGAAGAATGCGGCATGCATGGCACTGAATTTGTCTATGGCGAGGGTATATAAACTTTTCAAGTTTTAGCTTGAGGCAACCAGCCGGATTTGCTAAAGCGAAGGTTCTCTTACCAGTGCGGTCGTGGCGGAATTGGTAGACGCGCAGCGTTGAGGTCGCTGTGGGGTAACACCCGTGGAAGTTCGAGTCTTCTCGACCGCACCATTTCTAAATGGTCCCCATATTAACTCTTTATTTTAGAGTGCAGTTAAAACATTAACGCACTGAAAAGAGAGGTATGCTCAACTACTTTTTTCATTAAAGTATTTAATCAGCTTCAAATTTTATGCTGCAGATGAATTATTGAAATAAAGGCGTTAGATAATTCTGGTAAACGAGGATAACGTTATTATTTTATTATTAATAATGCTGTCTAATTGTAACTGCTTACATTTTTAATAATCAGTTAATTAATAATAAGTTTAAGCACTAAGCTCAGCAGGGTTAATTGCTGCCGCAATAGAGAGAAGTTCATCATGAAGAAATATATTTTTATCGGGTTAGTAGCCGTAATTTTTGTTTTTTTTCTCGCGCGGGAATGGACAAAACCTGCCTATCAGACTGAACTTGAGGATGGTTTTGACACGCTACTTGCGAATTTGAAAAAGGCTGAAAGAAATCTAACCAGTCCTATCGCCATGGCACCGCCTCTTGAAGAACGTCGACTTCAAGAAGGTTATAAATATCTGCTTGGGCATTTAGTGCGCATTACTGGTAGTGATTTTAATAACAACCCAGAAACGCCTCGCTTTGAAAGGGCTATTACATTTTTGAGTAAATGGACTGGTGACAATGCCGACAATGCTTATTTGCAAGCACCGATAGATGGAAATTTTGCTTACAGAGTTACCGGCAGAGTTCCTTACTATCGCGGTAATAATGCGAAAACACTTCGTGATATTCCTCAGGCACCTGGACTGGTTCTTTTCCAAACAGGCACTAACATAGTTGGTGATACGGGGTCGTTGAAAGAGTTTAAAACATGCCGCAATCAGACGCTTGGGTTTATTGATAACTATAGCTTGCAGATAGAGCCTGACGGTAGCTTTGAGATACTCTTATCACCCGAGAAACCTGATAATTATGAGGGTAACTGGCTGGCAACTAAGGCAATGTTGCCCTGTAAAAATGATAATGATGAAGCAGAGTCTAAAGAACGTGTGGCGAAGTTTTTAGTGATACGCGAGACTTTCTTTAATTGGTCACAAGAACACCCGCTAGATTTGGATATTGTTCGTATAGGTTTTGAAGGTATACCCCCCTCACATGTCACGACGGCGGAGAGAGCAGAGCAGATGCGTTCTCTGGGTGAGAAGACTGCCAATCAGATTGAGTTTTGGAACTGGCTTATGCAGATAGGCTTGGAAGCATGGGGAGACCGTGATTTTGATGGTGAAGCTCGCCTTCCGGTAAATGATGTAAACCCTCCTGAACCGCCTTTCGTGGCTGGTGGCATGGCTGGTGCTAAGCTTCTTTATGCAAGTGGCATGTTTGCACTCGAAAAAGATGAAGCCTTAATTCTAGAAATTGAGAATCCAACAAAACCTGATTATATCGGGTTTCACCTTGGTGACGCTTGGATGCAGTCAACGGATCAAGCAAATTATGTATCGAGCCGGAACCACTCCCAAATGGAAGCTGCTGAAAATAACAGCACTTATCTGGTAGTTGCTCATAAAGACCCCGGAGTTTCAAATTGGGTAGATACTACAGGTCTTTTAAACGGTCAGATGGTTTTCCGATTCTGGTATGCGGACGAGCCTTCAGCGGATAAATTCCCGCAGGTAAATGTACGCAAAGTTAATTTCGATAATATAAGGGGAGAGTTAGCTTATAAAAACCCAACTATGGTAACTCAATCTCAACGCCGTTTGGAAGTGGCTGAACGTCAAAAACATATCCGAATGCGCTACCGTGAATACTAAGCAAATGCATTATCTGGACTTTAGGACTGCAGGGAACGGGCATGCTCGAAGAGATTGTAATTCATCGGGTCAAATAGCTCGACTAAATCCCTAAAAATCCAATTTTCAGTGAAAACATCATCTTGTTGTAGCCAATAATAAAAACAGGGCGAGCATAACTATGGAATATCTCTGGCCATTTCAGGAATAGAGGCATGTGTGTCCGGAGCAAAGAAACTGCAGTTCTATCCTAATGATTTAAGTATTATCATTTGATGTTGAAAAAGCCGTTCATCTCACATAAAGCCCGGCAGGAAAATATATTTCAAAACAGTTTAGTCATACGCCCAAAAAAATGAACTATAACAGTAATATACTTAGGTTTGCGGTGGTTGGTTCAATTCACCATAATCTAAAATTGGTGCCGCATCGATTGTTTCGGCTTCTAGGAAGAAAGAAACACGCTGTAGACACGCAACAATCATACTTTGCTCCCAGTCATGCAAATTCTGAAAGTTTTTCTCAAACTGGCTTTGCAGCATGTCAGGAGCAAGTTCAATTGTTTCTTTACCCTTATCAGTAATTTTTACAAATTGCATACGTCTGTCGAGATCCCCTTTTTTGCGGGTGATAAGACCTCTCGTGACAAGCTTATTTAACACGGTCGTGATGGTCGCATAACCAAGGGTGGTTTTATTTGAAATAAAACTCGGTGTTGCCTCATCGGTGGAAGCAATCACTTGGAGAACAATCATTTGAGTTGGTGTCAGCTTGGTTTTTTTTGCCAGCGACAATGAATTTATTTCTGTAACACGCATAATGCGTCGAATGGCGACTAATGCGTCCTCAAGATTATTATTTCGCATGAGCATCACTCTCTTCTTTAAGGCCTTTTGGATTTATATAAGATAACTCCGAATAGAGGCCGCTGGTCAAGCTGATAGATGCTGCCAGAAGAATAATCACAAATGGTAATGCCATTGAAATTGCGCCTGCCTGAATGGCGCCGAGGGCTGACGAACCGCCACCGACAAGGAGAACAATTGCCAGTAATCCCTCCACGGATGCCCAAAAAATCCTCTGAGGTTTAGGCGCATGGAGTTTGCCACCTGAAGTAATGCTGTCTATTACCAACGAGCCTGAATCGGATGAAGTAACAAAAAAGAAAACCAGAAGAGCTAGCGCAAATAGGCTGGAAATAACCGGGAAGATAAGGTTCTCTAGCATCAAGAAAAGCACTAGTGATATGTCTCCCGTATTGGTAGGGAGGCTACCAATATTTGCGTCATATTGAGATATTGCCGTTGTACCGAAAGAGCTGAACCAGACCATAGCGATAAGAAGTGGTGTAGACATGACGACAAGAAGGAATTCCCTTACAGTTCTGCCTTTGGAAATGCGGGCGATGAATATGCCTACAAATGGTGACCAAGATATCCACCAAGCCCAATAAAAAATAGTCCAGTCGTGATACCATTGTTTGTCTTCGGTGCGATCGAGCGAACTCAGCTTGAACATATCAACGAAATAATTTGCGAAATTATCTGCATATGAAGAAATGATGAGCGTTGTTGGACCTGCCAGAATAACAAACAACAACAAACATGCCGCCATACCGATATTGATATTGCTTAACTTCCTTACGCCTTTATCTAGACCGCGTATAACGGAGTAAATTGCAAGACTGGTAATGGACATGATGACCAGCGCTTGTGTTTGTAGGGTTTTTGGTATGTCGAAAAGATAATTAAGGCCTGCTGATACCTGTTGAGCGCCAAGGCCGAGAGAGGTTGCAAGTCCAAACAAAGTCGATAATACGGCGACGACATCAATGATATGACCCGGCCAGCCCCAAACTCTCTCGCCGAGAAGAGGATAGAAAATTGACCGGATGGTAAGCGGGAGTTTTCGGTTGAAAGTGAAAAAGCCAATGGAAAGACCGATTAACGCATAGACAGACCACCCACTAATCCCCCAATGAAAGAGGGTTGCGCTGAAAGCAAGCCGATAAGCTTCCGGTGTTTCTGGCGTGACGCCAAGAGGAGAGCCATAAATTCCTGTGTAATAAGCAAGAGGCTCGGCAGCTCCATAAAAGGTCATGCCAATACCTACGCCAGCAGAAAAGAGCATGCAGACCCAAGAGATAAACCCAAATTCGGGTTTAGCATCCTCTCCGCCGAGACGGATGCGCCCAAAAGGTGAAATAATTAAAAAGAGTATAAAAGTCGTGAGTCCGATAATGGATAGCGAGAACAGGGTGTCGAACAAGTCGAGAATGGTGTCACGTGTGCTGAGCAATGTGGATGTTGAGGTCTCCGGAAAAATCAATACGAAGCCAGAAAATATTAGAGCTAAGGTAGCACTCAGCGCAAATACAGGGTTATGGATATCCAACCCAAATATCTCAATATTATCCTGACCGATTTCATAATCTGTATCTGCAGGAAATAATTTATCTTCAGTTAGGCCTTGTGATTCTTGATTATCTTTTTCCATGACTCTCACTCGGATAAAATTAAGGACAGATCGTCTGGAGATATCAAATCATCACCCAAAGCATGTGCCAGTGGTTGTAAATCTTTAGCATAAGATTTCCATTTACCAACCCCGTCGGTATTAATAGGTTTCCTGACCTGTTCTGAACTCGCAGTCCTAACAGACCGACGATTCTCATGGAAAGAGATACATTGCTCTTCAAAAGGTAGGTTTAGATGCTCAAGCATGCGATGAACTTGACCTTCTAGGTCATTAATAACATCTTCATGTTGTACGCGCAAAACTTTGCCCGGTAACACATTATCCCAATGTTCCATGAGGCGAATATAATCTCGGTAATAGGCACCGAGTTCTTCGAGTCCGTAGCTAAATTCTTGGCCTTGAGCAAACAACTGTTTAAACGCACTAAAGCAACAATCAAGGGGTGCGCGGCGTGCATCAATTATTTTTGCATTAGGTAGAATAAGGTGTATCAGCCCGATATGACGAAAGTTATTCGGCATTTTATCGGTAAAGTGCGGCGCTCCGCTTCGATGCAGGCGGGTATCATTGATATAGGCTTCCCCCATTTCCAGACGCTTTTCCGGTGACAGGGTTTTCAACACTTCAGGATAATTTCCGATACCTGAGAGGCGATCTTGTCCGCGCAGACTTTGTGCAAGAGTGAGTATGTTGGGTAGTTCGAGGGTGCCATCCACTTGTGAGTGAGAAGCCAAAATTTGTTCAATTAATGTTGAGCCAGCGCGAGGCAGACCGACGATAAATATCGGATCGGGCGCATCGCATCCGCCTGTGTTATGTGTCTCAAAGAATGCTGTCGTGCAAATATTTATATGAGCATCCATCTCCTGCGTCATTCTTTTGCTTGAATAACTGCTTTGTTGGCGCTTAATTAAATTCCCCTGCTTAAGGTGATGAATACTGTCCTCATAGCGTTTCTCTTTTTCATAGGCATGCGCCATTGCGAAATGAAAATAGGCGCGGTCTTTTTGCGGTAATTCCGGACGGTCTATTTGCGCTTCCATTAGGGCAATTTCTTGCGAAGTAAAAGTATAGGTTTTTAAATTAGCCAGAGAAAAATAAGCCTCCCCATGATCGGGTTTTGACTCATATGCCGCCTGATAATTTTGGATTGCGGCTTCATTATTACCAAAGGTCTTGAGCGCGTGAGCTTTGGAGGTCAATGTGTTCGGATCTTTTGGGGCAATGGCGAGGACACTATCAAAGATGTTAATGGCTTCCTCATAATCCCCGTTCTGCATCATCTCAATCGCCATTTGAGCGCGATATGAGAGGTTATCAGGGAAACGTTCACACAGAATTTTTGCCTGTTCGATAGATGCTACAAAATCCTGTTTTTTACGAAGTAGCAACATGTAGTTAAGCCGCAATTCATTGTCTTCAGGACTAAATGCGACGGCGCTTTCAAGCAGAAATTCTGCGTCCCCCAGATAGCCAAGCCGAGATGCAATATCTGCTAACAGACTCATACCCGCGGTATTTTTGGGATTTTGTTGAAGGTACTGCCGACAAAGTTCTTCAGCCTCAGCCAGTCGCCCTTCATGCAAAATTTGGGTGACATGCAAAAGGGTAGGCGGCAGGGTATTGAGCCTGTCTATTTTTTCCTTCACATGCGCGGCAGCATTGCTGTTGTTTTGGTGTTTGTAGAATTCGAATAGAACCTGCCATGAGGCAAGCAAACCTGGGTTACGTTCGCAAGCTTGTCGATAATGATCAATGGCAGTTTCAATGTCACCAGTCGCACGCTTAAGGTGACCGAGTTCCTGATAAACCCGCCCCATATCTGGGGCGAGTTTCAGAAGATGAATAAGATAGTCTTCCGCGCGGTCATATGACTGCATGTAGCGTGAACATACGGCTGCCAGATAGAGGCTATCAATATGATCGGGGTCGTCATTTAGATTTTGGGTCAGCAAGTCAAGAGCATGCGTGAAATTATGTGCCTTAACTGCTTGGCTGGCTTCCTTAATCACCAAACCCAAATTATCCATACCGGTTCCGGTTTTCCGCGCAATCGCTAACTAGAATTTTCGATTGACCTTGAGACCAATTGTCATTGGACGCATATAGGTCACACGATTTGTATCATAGACAAAATCACGACTGATTTCGGCTCTCTCATCTGTCACATTCTCGATGAATAACTCGCTTGACCACTCTTCACCGGTCACACCGACCCGAAGGTCAAAGCTCGCCCAGCCATCAATCTCAGTGCGGTTAATTTGGATAATGTCAGAATAACTCTTATCTGAGACAGTTACTTGTGGCATTACGTGACCAATATATCCATCACCCATTGCCCATTCGTAACGTACTCTCAGATTACCCTGATAGCCTGGTGCAAATGCAAGCTCATCACCGACAACAACATCATTAGTTGGTGTGATTTTCTCGGTGATTTCCGTATCCAGAAACGATGCAGCACCAGCAACGGTCAAACCGTCAATGCCTGTGAGATAAACAAAATCAGCTTCTAAGCCTTTGATTTCTGCATTGGCAGCATTATCAGAGAAGAAGAGGTTAACAATACTGGTATCAAAGATTGTGGTTTGCAAACCATCGACTTCAACAAAGAACATGCTCCCGTTAAGACGCAGTGACCCGTCGAGCAAGAGTGTTTTCCAACCAAATTCGTAGTTTTTAACTTCATCAGTATCTACCGCATAGGGAACGGTGTAGTTATTCGGGCCGCTAGCACCGCCTGGGCGGTTAAGTAGACCGGCTCTGAAACCTTCCGAATAGGTTAGGTAATACATGATATCGTCTTCAGGCGTAAACTGAACGGTGGCTTTATAAATTGTTCCGTCCGCGCTCGCTGTGTCTGGGTTACCGGCAGGTCTATTCGGTCCGTAGAGAGCTGAAATATTTGTGCCCCCATATTGAGTATCTACGGTTGCACCAAGGTTGCCGAAGGAGGAATTCGCAGACCCTTCCATATCCACTTCAATGTCGTAATAACGTGCACCTAGAGTGATATCGAGCATATTGGGAACAATTTCGTAATTAAACTCACCGAAGATCCCCATCTGCTCATCTGTACGTAAGATATCATTTCTGAAAACAGTACCGGCAGGGAAGGGGCCCGGATCAGAGAAATAACCCGGTGCGGCATTGCCAACAAGACCGGTTACTGCAGGGTTTGTTAGCGGGTATTGCGCCGGAAAGCCGTTGCCGTCAGCGTCAACGACTAGAACATGACCAGGATAAACAAAATCATTAAACTCTTTCAGCTCAAGTTCACTCATAAAGCCACCAAAAGTAGCTGAAAATGGGCCGTCGGAAGTTGTGTTGAAGCGCAGTTCGTGTGTCTCCACAGTCATTTCGGTTTTGGAGTCAACATACATGCTTGGTGAATAACAATTGCCGGCCGGTAAATCACCTGTATCTGGATATGAAACTGTGCCATCACAAATATAATAAGGCAGGTACTGACCGACAAAGAGATAGTCTGTGTAATCAATAATTTGTTCAGCTTCGCGGTCCGTATAGGCACCTGCATAGATGACTTCTAGGTCGCCAATACGACCTTCAAGGGTCAAGCTGACATTTGTAAATTCATCTTCACTATATTCATCGTTGAAGCGTTGAATTTCAAGGTCACCGACTTCAGGGTCAGCGTAAAATACGCCGTCTGTTTCAATGGTCTGGTTGGTGACAGACAGCAAAGCGCTCCAGTCATCATTGATCAAATGCTTTACTGTCCCGCGGATACCGGCATAGGAAGACTCATTGAAGTTATCTTCAACCAGAGCGGTATTATTGGCGACTGTAAAATTCACATTGCTCAAATCAACAGTGGATTGGAAACCCGTACGATCGGCCGATACGGCGACGCCGTTTTTACGGATTGTACCGAATGGACGAAATCTTGCGCCCTGTTCGGCGCTTCTCGTGCCGGCGACATTATCAATAAAACCGCCTTTTTGATCATAATAGCCGACGACTCTGATTGCTGTTCTGTCGCTCAATGGAATGTTGACCATGCCTTCAATTTTAGTGCCTGGATCACCTTCGGACATATAAGTCCCTTGAGCGGTGATTTCAGCAGAATAACCATCAAAATCGGGCTTGTTCGTAATCATGCGGACAACGCCTGCTTGTGAACTTGAACCGAAAAGCGTTCCTTGAGGCCCTGAAAGCACTTCAATGCGCTGAATATCAGCGGCATAAACGTCAAGATTACGTCCGGGCTGTGCCAAAGGCTGTTCATCTAGATAGAAAGAGACGTTCGGCGCGAGACCTGCAACACCAGCTGTTGTTTGGTTTGGCGTGGTTGAGGCCAAGCCGCGAATATAAATCGTATTCTGTCCTGGACCTGAGCCACCTGCGGTCACGCCGGGGAGTTGTGTAAGATAATCTTCAAAGGTGTCGACACCCAGTTGATCAAGAGCTTCCTCGCCCAATGCGGATACAGCAACCGGAACGTCTTGAAGACTTTCATCCTTCTTCCGAGCTGTGACAACAATCTCATCAATTGAGTTAACGGATTGTGCGTGACTGATTTCTGGTGTCCCTGAAGCAATAAGTAGCGCGAGAGGAGAAACGGAAAGCGTTAGTTTTTTTGTAAATGAGTTCGACATAGTGACTATAAATGTCCTTTAACAAGAATCGAAAATAAATATTACGCAGTTCGTAGTATTTTATGCATATAATGTCAAATAAAGCATTTATGAGTCTTAATTTATTATTATTCACAAGTTATTTATTTCAAGATGTGTAATTCATTTTAATAATTCCTAAATCTTTCAAGAAGCCTGCTAAACCTAGGGTTGTAGCTAATACCTGAATATCCCCTATGAGTTACTAACTTACATAAAGGCTGTTTTATGTTAGTTTTTAAGTTAATCAGAAATATGGGGGGGAAATGAAAATGTCTAAAATTGTCATAACAGGATCAGCATCTGGTATCGGTCGGGAGGTTGCTAAAAAACTCTCTGACTCAGGGCATGAGATTATCAGTATTGATTTGCGTGATGCAGATATCATTGCTGATTTATCAACATCAGAAGGTCGCCAGAAGGCAATTGCTGACACATTAGAAAAAACGGGCTCGGAAATTGATATCCTGATTACTGCTGCTGGTATGGGCGGGCATCTGGCCGATGGTAAGATGGTGATGATTGTAAATTATTTCGGCACTGTAGAGCTCCTAGACGGTTTCTTCCCGGCTATGAAAGGACGCGCTGGTGCTGCAGCTTTGGCACTAAGTTCCAATTCTGCTCAAATGGGTGTTGACCCTGAAAATGAGCTGGTAAAAGCTTTGCTTGCTCATGATGAACAGGCTGCAATTGATGTTGTAGGTGATATGCCTTCTGCCGCAACTTATGGGCTCTCAAAACATGCAGTTGCGCGCGCCGTTCGCCGACGGGCGCATGAATGGGGGACTGCAGGTGTTCGTCTTAATGCGATTGCTCCAGGCATGACAGAAACCCCTATGCTTCAGGGTGTGCGTGATAACCCCGATTTAAAGGGTGCTTTGGAAAATATTCCTGTGCCACTAAGCAGAACGGCAAATGTTGATGAAATTGCAAATATCATCGTGATGATGGTCAGCGATGCGTTCTCTTTCATGCATGGCAGTGTGCTTTATGTAGATGGTGGAACAGATGCTGTTGTCAGACCCGACCAGTTCTAACGGGTATAAAAATAATAGAATAAAAAAGGGCGGCAAAATTGCCGCCCTTTTGCTTAGAATATAATTCAGTCTAGGCTTCAGGTATCAGCTTATCAGCCGGCATTCTTTCGCCTTTTATTTTGACCTTGAAGTCCATTGCTGGACCCGGTGTCGGGAATGATTTGGTTTTGAGAATGTAGTCCTCACTCTCCAATGTCATATCAAGACGGTGGAACAGACGCGCAATAGTCATGCCCATTAGAACCTCTGCCAGATTCTGCCCGAGACATGTATGTGGGCCTCTGCCGAATGGTGAATACACACCGGGTTGCATATGCTGAGCATTTTCATCCAAATATCTATCTGGATCAAATTGACCAGGATCCGGAAAATATTCATGCATAAAATGAGATACGCTCGTGCCAATATAAAGCTTCTCATTTTCAGGAATGAGATAACCTTCAAATTCGAAGTCTTTAGTTGCAGTTCTCATCTGGGCAACAGCAATCGGCCACATCCGCATAGCTTCGCGAAGACACCCACCAATCACAACCAATTCACGTATATCGTCTTCCTTGACGGTTTTCTTGGACATCAGGGCATCTGCTTCTTTTTGCACACGCTCTAACACTCCAGGTGTTCTCAAGATGCCATAAACACAAGCCGCAAGCGTATTGGCCACTGTATCCAGTCCAGCAACGTAAGGGCCGGTCAGAAGCAGAGACAAATCTGTTTCAGGCACAAGATCAGGATGCTCAATATGCGCACGCATTATGTCACCCAGAAGGTTGTTAGGTAATGTGCCGTTTTCAGCATGCTCTTTGAATTCGATAATCATATCGCGGCTAAGCTCTTCAACGCGCTTATTGGCTTTCTTAAATTCAGGTAGCCCCAAGAAGAACTTTGGTCTGACTTGCGTAACTAGAACATTCAAAAGATAAAGAATGTTAACCCGTATATCGCGAACATATTCTAGTGGCGCTGACCCTGTTAGGATTTCGCCGAGTTCTTGCACAATCATATACTGGAAAGCTTCAACGACAGGGACATCTTTTCCGCTTTGCCATTTATTTGAAATAGAGTCGTCAATCGTAGCGGAAAGTTCATGATATCTGCCGCGTACAGCCTCTCTAGAGAAGCCGTCCCGCATCACGCCCCGAAGTCTTTGATGAAGTTCACCATCCTCACGGGTAAGCATTTTAGAAGCACCATAGAACTCTCTCATTGGCTCCCAAAATTCACGCGACCTTAGACTTTCACGTCCATTTTTGGTGGACATAAACAGCGCTGCTTCTCTGCCTGCAATCACAATCTGTTTTCGACCAAAAACATTCACACGATAGACCGGGCCATAGTCTCTATAGGCTCTCAGGAATAACGCTGCCGGATCTTTTGCCATCTCCAGGGTATTACCCAGAAATGGTATCCCATCGACATCGGGGATATTCTTATATGTTTTAATTTCTTCCGCTGCTGACATATTCACTTCTCCACTTCGTCTTAAATAAATAACCTCTAAAGGTCTTTGAAAAAATTACATCCGGTATCGCGACACCGGTCTTCGTTTAAATTCATATTTTAGGCATTCGTATAATCACATTTGTCCATTATTTGTGTTGCTGCTGGTTGCAGTTGAACCTCTGGTATTGGCAATCTTTTCACCTCTCTCAGATGCAATTGCCTCAAAATATGTTTGCAATAATATGTTTGTATGCACTCTCGCAGGACTGGCATAATCCTCAAGGACGATTTCTAGATTAGGAAGTTTACCCGGCTCAATCCCCTTAAAAGCGCTTTGAACTGCCTCATAAACATTTGTTGAATTTCCGTAAAGACCTTGTTGACGCCATTCTTGGATAGAGGCCGCAATTGACACATTGGAGACAGCTTGAAAAACTTTCAACCCTTGTGAAGGTGACAGTCCTTTATCTGCCATGGCTTGTAGAAAAATTTCGGTAAGTTCAAAAACGACATTCTGACCGTAGCCATTATGCTGGCTGCTTTGCAGATAGGTAATATTTTCTGACAGTATACCCACGATAGTTTCAAAAAACTCAAAAGCATATTCATGCCAGCTAAGCGAAGGGTCTTGTGGTAGCGGTATATCAGACAGAGTATAAACTGCCGCCGCCTCAATAAGTTCCGACCGACTCTCAAAATATTGGTAAAATGTGGTTGTGCCGACATTCAACTCGTTTGCCAGCTCCTTGAGGGTAAGGTTTTCAAGCCCAAGTTTAACCGCAGTTTTCAAAATCAATTCTTTGGTCAGAATCCGGGGACGGCCAACAGAACTTGATTTAATTGTTTCCAGAGCTGACATATATATGTTTCGCCTGTTTAATTTTCGAACCTAATTCGAATATTCATTGAATTAAATCTTTCTGTCAAATAAAAACATGCCAAATTAAAACAGAACAGTGTTGATATGTTTACATGAGGGGGCAGTCATTTCAGTTTTAAAAACCAATATCATGAAGCTTGAAGATATCGGGCAGTTGTTTGATTCCGGTGTAGGTAGTGATTTTTTTGGCCCCCAGAGTTCGCACCCTTATTTGATATTAGAAGCTGATGATAATGATATATCTGCTGAACTGGCGCACTGGCTTGCAGAACTGCCATGTGTAGTCTGCGTTATATTTAACAATAAGCAACGCTCAGACCGCTTATTATATGCTGCCGATGTCGTGGTGGATACACCATCAGATGCCGATTATATTGCTCAAAACCTGACGGAATTCCCTATTGCTTCTCTGGTGCTGACACAACATTTACGATTAATAGAGAATTTGGATTTTGAGGCGGCATTAACTGCTGAGAGTTTTGCCTATGGGCTTTTACAAGGCGGGGTCGAGTTCAAGAGTTGGTTAGCAAATAGAGAAACGCCGCCAGATAGAAAAGCAGCGCAAGAGCCGCTTTTGATAACACGGGACGCACAGCATCTCATTTTGAGCCTGAACGCCCCTGACAGTCATAACGAAATAGATATCACGTTGCGTGATGCTTTATGTGAGGCCTTTGAACTTGCTCTGCTGGATGAGGCGATTGAAACGCTGTCAATATCTGCTTCGGGCAAAAGCTTCTCGATTGGTGGCGCATTATCAGAATTCGGGCTTGTTGCTGACCCTGCTACTGCCCACTGGATTCGTAGCATCCGTCTTCCGGGGCGTTTACTGGCGCGATTGGTATGGCGGGATAAACCAGTACATGTTGAGGCATATCTCAATGGGCCGGCGATTGGTGCAGGTCTGGAACTTGCTGCGTTTGCCCACGAGGTTTCGGCACATCCAAAAGCCTGGATACAATTACCTGAGATTACGATGGGGCTTATTCCTGGTGCGGGCGGGACAGTGAGTGTGTCGCGCCGGATTGGACGTCATAAAACTGCCTATATGGCTTTAACGGGGAAACGTATCAAGGCAGAAACTGCTTGTGCATGGGGACTTTTTGATAAGATTGAAACACGGGCATAGAATCTTAAGAGATGGAGACTCTTCGGGACAGAGACTCAAACTGAGCATGCGAGCTCATGATTTATAAACAACCTTGCCGTCAATTAAGGTCATATGCACTTTTGCATTTTTGGGATCTTTAAAAAGCGCGCTTCTGCTTTGGTGCATCAAACACAAATCAGCCACAGCCCCCTTTTTGATATTTCTTTGTATCCGCATATTTGTGGCTTCTGTCGTATAGAGCTTTAGCGCATCTTCAGGTGATAACGTCTCTTCGTCATCAAATATGGCAGGACGGCGAATGGCAGCATGGATTGCCTGCCATGGATTAAAGCTACCAAAGGGGGCGTCACTTCCGGCAGCAAGTGGAATTTCTTTTTTTCGAAAACTGCCCAGCCGCCAAAGATTAGCATGCATATCTCTTTCAATATCTTGTCGATAAGCTTGTTCGCGCGCGACAATAAAATTGGGTTGTGTAACGACGCCGATATTAAGTTGCTTTATCCAATCCAGCGCATCTTGTGTAACGATGGCTGCGTGTTCAATTCTGTCTTTTTCGCTTGGACCTGCAGCTTCAATTGCTGAAAGTGTCAGCAACAGTTCAGCATGTGTGACGCAATGTGAAGCGACCCCGCGTCCTTGAGCATGAGCCTCTTCAATTTCTTGGGTAAGCGTCTCTAGTGAGGGCAAGTCATGATCGTGATAATGCAACTTAACATGCCCAACACTAACTCTGGCAGTGGATTTATCTATCACATCTATAAGCGTTGGGCGGCCCATAACGGCCATTTTTAAAGGCGCGGTATGTTTTAAATAATTCAAAAAATCTTCAGGTGAGTTGCGTGGTGTCACTTCCGTCACACCTGTAATACCATAACTAAGGAGAAGGTTAATCAGGTCAGAAAGGTTTTGCGGGTCAGGCGCCAGCGCCTCATATACAGATGCATCTGCATCATAAATATGACCTGTACTGAGGATATCTTCACCAAGTGATGTGCCTGTGCTGTTGATCGCGTTTAGCCCTTTTGTGTTGAAAATCCATAGGCGTCCACTTCGATGTTGTATGCGTACCGGACAGTCCGGCCCGTTTTTGTCTAGCCAGTCGCGGTCAATAATATTGTTCTCTTCATTGCCTTTGAAAGGGTAATAGCCAATACCCCGCACCCATGTTTGGGGACGCTCGGCGGCGGCTATCTGGAGCGCGGCGGCAAGCTCTTCCTCGGATGATATGTCAGGTGGACCACACTTGAGTGAATGCAATGATGCTGCAGTCGCGTTCATGTGAATGTGATGGTCGTGAAGGCCGGGTAGAAGTGCGCCACCATTGGCATGAATGACTTTCTCTCCTTCTTCTGCAACCAACTCAACAGCAACATCCAAAACCCGGTCGTCCCGAATTCGAACATCTTGAACACTGTTTTCCAAATCAACTTTTTTAAAGAGCATCCAGCTTCCTTAAAACTTCTTCATTATGCTGTCCGGGCAAGGGAGCAGGTTTTGAGGCCTTCCTAATAGGATACGGATTCTCTCCTGACATGTTTATCTCATTTGCCCAATCGGAGGTTCGACGGATTAAGTCATTTTTATTAAAGTCTCTTAACAATGGGTCCTGGGACAAAGCAAAGCCGAGAACTTTATAAAGAGCGAGGTTGATTAGGCCACCGCCGTTTATCCAGCAAGACCAAGCAGCCAGTGCGCCGTGCAACCCTCCCAGCGGGTCTGCAATCGCGTCACCAACAAATAGAGGATGCCCATGTATGATTTCCATTAACGCCGATAATCCGGCAGCGACCCCGATATCATCGCCAAAGCCGATTATATTTTCTGTCGCTGCCCCGCGACCATAAGCCGTTAAAGACAGCCAGACTTTGCCGGGTTTTTCCGCAACCAGCTTCTCGGCGTGAATACCAAGCTGGCGGAGTGCGCGAGGTCGAGAGGACTCAATCACAATATCTGCACACTCAATAAGCTTGAGAAGTTGTTGTCGCCCTTTCTGAGTTGTGAAATCGCATGTGAATGATTTTTTGCCACCATTCATTAGATTATAAAATTCTCTTTCACCCGCAGGGTCGTTTTCATTTCGGCGCGCGCCATCCAAACGTGTACGCGACTCAACTTTGATAACTTCTGCGCCCAAAGAAGCCAGCAGACTGCCCGTTAATGGGCCTGCCCATAATGATGAGAGATCAACCACAAGGGGGGATGTCGATGTTGAGGGGCGCTGTGAGGGTGAGGAGCATGAAACGTCAACCCAATTATCAAATGAGTTGTAATCGGGAAGCGTAACAGGTGCGATTGCGAGACCTAGGTCTCGACCACGGGGAATAAGGTCTTCAATGCAGAATTCCTTAAATATATTTTCCAACATTTTTTTGTCGGTGGGTGCCGAAACTTTTCCATTGGTAAGTGCCGGAAGCAGGTCAGTGTCTTCATCTCGCGCTAGATTGATGGCCAAATATCCGTCTCTAGATTTAAGTAAATGACAACTTCCTCCGGCTGATACGGTCTGTCCTGTTTGGGTGTTAAATAACGCCATACGTTCCCCGAGAAGACTTGCGCCACTTTCGGGTAGATTGTTTTTTACCGTGTGGTTACGTGCGATGCTTTTCAGGGCGAGGAGCGCCCCATCTGCATAATTTGCAAGAGCTACCGGAATTATTTTGTTTTTACCTTGAGGAAAGCCTTGCACACCCGAACGCACATTATTTATTGCGGGATGTATATCCAGGAAGGTTGAGTCAGATAGGGGAGGCAGGTTTAAACCCGCCAGCAGAGTATGGGCGTAATTAACGGCGTTAGCTTTTTCGTTATGTTGAAAAGACATCCCTTAAAACTCGGCGTAGAAGTTTGCCGGTCTCATTATAGGGCAACTCCTCCATGAATGTGACTTTTGTCGGCACGCGGCTGGAACGGAGTTGATTTTTAACATGAGATTTTATGGCCTCAATTTCTGGTGGGGTCGTCATGTCAGCCGGTACAATTACCACACCAACCGCTTCACCCCATTCATCATCTGCGACAGCTACAGCGGCGACATCTTTGATATCTGACATTTCAATCAAAACATCTTCAATCTCGCCGGGGGAAATATTTTCGCCGCCTCTAACAATAACATCATCTGCCCGCCCGTCTAAAAAGAGGTAACCGGCATCATCTAAATAGCCTCTATCGCGAGTTGGGAACCAGCCATTCTCATCTAATAAAGAACCACTGCCGTGATATTCACCGCTGACTTGTTCGCCACGAACAAATACATATCCGGCATCCCCAGCACCGCATGGTGCATTATCGTCGTCTCGGATTTCCATCTCAACAGAAGGCAGAGGTCTGCCCACTGAAGATAAGCGCGCCCGCACTGCGGGGTCCTCAGACTGGAAGGCATCGCGATGGTCATCTGGGTCGAGCAGACAAATGGTCGAGCTGGTTTCAGTTAGTCCGTAAGCATTCGTGAAATTCACATGCGGCATTAACGTCATAGCTTGTTCAATGACAGAATGAGGCATCTTTCCGCCACCATAAGCAATGGCTTGCATGGCAGGCAAATCGAGCGTTTCATTATTACTGGCCGTATATTCGATAATACGCTGGAGCATTGTCGGAACAAGAAAAGCTTGGGAGACATTTTCTTGTTTTGCTAATTTTAGCCATGCTTCCGGTGAGAAATTTGGTAGTTGCACCATGCGGCGACCCGCATAAACAGAGCTAAGTATCGCTGAGATGCCGGCAATATGATAGGGCGGGACACTGACCAAAGTACTTTGGGACTCCTCGGCGCTCATAAATTCAATCGTGCCGAGAATATAAGCCATCAGATTGTCATGACGCAAAATAGCAGATTTTGGGTCGCCGGTTGTTCCGCTCGTGAAGAGTTCAATAGCAATGCTACCTTCCTCATCAGGGGCGAAACCATCCCAAGATGTAGTCCGTTCGAAAACCTGAGCAGGGGCAATTTTGGTAATACCTTCCACCTCAGGTGCATCATCACTAATTAACAATGCTGGTGAAACTCTTTTTAATAAGGACGTAATTTGGTCTTCAGCCAGACGGTAATTTATCGGCACATAAGGAATTCCCCGCAAAGCTGCTGCAAACATAGCAACCGGAGCCGCTGTGCCTGTCTCGGCCAAATAGGCGAGTTTCTTGGTATCCTCAAGCTTGTCAGCAAGCGAATTCACAGCATCCCCAAGGTCCTGATATGTCAGTCTTTGAGATCCGCAAATAACGGCTTCCCTGTCTGGCATGCTGTCTGCGGCCATCTGAAGGATGAGGTGAATATTCATTTAACTGTCCGGTTTAATAAGATTAATCAGATGAGGGGAGACGTTTAGCTTGTTTAATTTCCAGCGCGACCCCATTCACTGAGATGTTTCCTTCGCCGCCACGCGTACAAAGAAATTCCATGGTTTCGGCTTCATCCACATAGCGTTTACCAACGAGACTACCTTCACCCGCATCACCTGACATAGAAGATTTTTCAGCAGCTTCTTCAGTTTGCATGGGCAAGCCGCCACATGTCACATCAAGATCATCTGCTGGTACGCGCAGAACCATAATTTGTGTATCACAGACTGCGCTAAAAAGTTTTGTACCTGCTTTTATTTGCACCATTTTTTTTCCTATTTACCTAAGATTGCTCCGGCTACACCCGAAGCGACAAAAGCTGTTTCGACATTTTCTACCTGATTTGCGGCGGTTCCGCGAATCTGGCGCACGGCTTCAGTAATATTATTCATGCCGTGAATATACCCTTCACCAATGAGACCCCCGTTAGGGCTGAGAGGTGTTTTGCCGTCAAGTTCCATATTACCATCAGCAATATAATCCTTGGCTTCACCCGGCCCGCAATAACCAAAGCCTTCCAATTGGCGTAAAACTTGTGGAGTGAAGTTGTCATATATCATGGCAACATCTGTATCCTTTGGGGCAATACCAGCATCTTCAATAAGCTTCTCTGTTACCCGTTCACTGAAGGGTAAGCCTGTTAGATCACCTTCATAAAAATCGGAGATAATCTCATGGTTGAACAGAAATGAATATTGTGCTGCCAGCAAGCGGGCAGGCGTCTGTTTCAGATCTTTGGCTTTATCCATGCGCGCTACAATAATAGCAACGCCCCCATCCGACTCCTGACAGCAATCTAGTAGACGAAGCCACGGCTTAACAATCCAGCGGCTGTTTTGATGCTCCTCAAGTGTAATTGGTTGTTTATAGAACCATGCATTCGGATTTGTCGCGGCATGCTTGCGCATCAGCACGGCGATATTACCCAAATCTTCCGAGGTCACGCCATATTTACTAAGATACTGGCCGCAAGAAAGTGCCTCCCATGATGCAGGTGTTTGGGCGCCAAAAGGAAAGCACCATTCGATAAATGTCGAGCCATTGGCATCAGGACTAATCGAAACTGTCGGCTGACCGAAGCGATATTGCGACCTTTCATTCATGGCGCGCCATATAACGACAACATCACAAACGCCGGACTCAACTGCGTTTTTAGCATGATAGAGTGTCGCGGCGTTTGCAGCGCCACCTTGAGGTAGACGAACTGTATAGTTTAGCTCCTTGCACCCGACAGAACGAAGAAGGTCAACTTCATCAGAGTTGTCGATGGTGTAGGTAATGCATCCATCAATTTCAGAAGGGTTAATGCCGGCGTCTTTACAGGCGGCAATGACAGCTTCGGCGGCGAGTTGTTGTTCTGAACGACCTGAATCCTTTGAAAATTCGGTCTGACCAATTCCTACAATAGCTGCTTGGTTGTTGGTTTTTGACATGCGGGTCTTCCTTTAATGTGACTTTTTAAAACAGGTAAGGTTGAATACCTGTACTTATTCTGAAACGGGTTTAAAGACGGGGACTTTTTTACCACCTGATGTATCGGCAAAAGCTACCTGAACCCGAATGCCAGGTTGCATATCATCTTCAGCGACCCCTTCAATATTTGAAACGAAGCGCAGACCTTCATCAAGTTCGATAAGGGCGGCAATGGGTGACTCGTCAAAGCCAAAAGCTTGCGGTCTAACCGCAACACACCAGCTAACGACTGTTCCCAGACCGGATAACTGCTGGACTTCTTTTTCAGTACTATGACATTTGGGGCACATCGGGCGGGGCGGGTGCCATAAAATATCGCAAGCTCCACATTTTTGGGCAACAAACTCGCCACGTTCGCAAGCCTCCCAGAAGAAGGCGGTATCAATTTTTAGTATTGGATCAGGGCGCATTATATTCTCCAGTTATATTTTCACTTATATATTCCATGGACTTTCGAGTTCTGATTGTCCTTTACGAGGTGGATCACACAGAACAGCTGTCTCATTGACCATTACGTCAATTTCTTCCTCGGAATAACCAAGTTCGTGCAGTAAGGACTCTGTATTATCACCTACGATGAGAGGGCTGCTCGGAATACGTGCCGGCGTATCAGAGAGGTCATAAGTCAAACCAATCTGCTCAAGCTTGCCAACAAAACGATCATTATATTCAGCTGTCCAGCCACGCTTTTTGAAGTCTGCATTATCGAAAAAGTCGAGAGAGTATTTTCTATCTGACAATTCAGCAGGAACACCGCTATCAGCAAGAATTTTCAACCATTCATCGGATGATTTACCTGCAAACACTTTTTCAGCAGTCGCCGCATCGGCACCTGCACCAATTATTCCATCGAGAGCGGATTTGTGTGCATCATTGATTGCAGTGACCATAATCCATTCATCTGTGGTTTTATAAATGCGGTAGTAAACACTAAAGCCCGTCTGATTTAGATCCAGAAGGGGTCTGTCAATCGCACTGCCATCTGGTTTTGCAACTGCATAGCTGGTGTTCAAAAGAGCCGCATTAATAATCGAGGTATCTACAAACTGACCTTTGCCGGTTTTTTTGCGCTCATAAAGCGCCTGGCAAATAGCGATAGCCGACAAGAAACCATTACCAGTATCGCCGAGCGAGGTAAGTGACCATAGTGGATGTCCCCCAGCATGAACCGCTCCATCTGAATACTGAATGCCAGACAAGCAAGCGCCGGTCTGATCATTACCCGGGAGTCCCATACGAGGGCCTTTTTCAAAACCGCGGGTATGGCAATAAATCAGCTCAGGAAACTCTTTTTTTAGCGTATCGTAATCGAGACCAAGTCTCTCTACGGCGGCATAGCGCATATTATGTTGCACCACATCACAGCTGGCGATGAGTTTTTTCAGAACTTCCATCCCTTTTGGATGCTTCAGCATCAGGGCAATGGAGCGTTTACCGCGATTAGCCATATAGGCAATATGTGTGCGATGCCAGAAGCTATCCCAAAGCGTATTAATTTTAATGACTTCTGCGCCCATATCCGCCAGCAACTGACAACCAAACGGGCCTGCAATTGCCAGACCTAGGTCAAGCACACGGATACCTTTTAACGGTGGGTCGCCATTGACTATATTTTTCTCTATGACCTGAGGTGAGGCTAGGGAGGCGGCGTAATCTTTCACTGCATCCGTATCGCTGCCTGTAGCACGCGTCGGGCCTTTAACTTTTCCGGGGCTGTTTTCTAAGCGGTAGGTGATGCCAACCTGGTTGATCGGCCCAAGTTCAGGGTCATCAACAGTTGTCACACAGCCATCATCAATCAAAAGCGGGTCAGTCAACGAGTCTTCAATTGAACGACATTCTTGCATGGTCACACCAGCAGTTGCTGCAGCTTCCACCCATTCATCACAAGGGAATTTGCTCATCGCATCGGCAAGGATTGGATGATAATGCGACATCACAAGAAGTTCTTCTGGTCCGATACCAAAGCGGTCAGGGTCATTTTGAACTGTCAAATCAGGATTGGCGTCCAGCTTATCCCCTTTAGAGGACTCAAGAATAAAGCGCGGGTTTGGTACCCAGTTATGAATCCAGCGACCATCAGAGGTTTTAAAATGTCCTTTAGGGCTTTTGCTACACATAATCCAAGTGTTAAAGCCTTCCGCATCTGGTTCGTCCATACGTTGCCAGACACCGCTCATACATGCCATGGCACCCTGCAGGAGTGATGTTTTAACCTGCTGACCATTGCCTGTTTGCTCACGAGCGAACAGAGCAGCTGAAATACCCGTCGTTGCCGAGAAAAACGCCCCAAGACTTGGCCAAGGTGAAGATACCTGTAACGGTCCTTCACGATCAGGCCCTTGCACCCAGTCATTGTCGATTTCCAAATCCTCAAAAACATCCGGCATACCTTTAATGTGATACACACTGCCTTCAGGCCATCCGCGTTGTTCATATTGCAGACCGACACGGGCGGCAACGAGGCCGTCATAACCTGGTTTGTCTTTATCTTCTGTGTCGTCACCATAACCGGTAATTGAGCAGTAGATTAATTTAGGATTGGTGGCGGCAAGGGTTGCATAATCAATTTTAAGGCGTGTGGTGACGCCAGGTCTAAAGCTTTCAATAACAATATCGGCATCCGCAGCCAGCTTGTAAAATATGTCTAAGTCAGCATCGTCTTTGAGGTTTAAAACCGCATTTTTTTTACCACGATGCCAGACTTTATAACCAAGCAAGCCTTCAAAAGGGTCGCCTTCAGGACGTTCAATACGTGTAACATCCGCACCATGGTCACACAGTAACATTCCCGTCATAGGACCTGCGACCCCCCAACTTAAATCAAGAACTTTAAGACCCTCTAGAACTCCCGACATTGCTTTTCCCCTCCGGAATCATAAATTATATTTTATGGTTTCACCTACTTCGTGATCCTTAGACAAGTCTTGCTTGAAAATTGCAATCGGAGTAGGTAAGAGACCAATAATTATTTTCGAACATGTTTCTGAAAATACCTACTATGACAAACCAGTCAATACAAACTTCGTTCGATTTATTATTGATAGGCAAAAATGATTAATATTTACGTTACAGACGCCGACGGCGCAAAAAAAGAACTGACGGCCACATCTGGTTCTCAATTAATGAACACTATCCGTGATGCAGGCATAGTTGAAGGCACATGCGGTGGCATGGCCTCATGCGGAACTTGCCATGTTTACATTGATGACGATTGGAATGCGCTTACCGGTGAAAGAACTGAAGATGAAGGTTATATGCTTGAATCTCTTGAAGAACTTGTTGAGATTAAATCTACCTCAAGACTATGTTGCCAGATTATTCTGAGCGAAGATCATGACGGATTATCTCTTACTGTAGGCCCGCAAATCTAGTCTCGCTGACATTTGATGGTTTAATGAACAATGCTAAATGATGCCATAATACTAAAAACCAAAGTCACCCTTTTGGGTGGTTTTGAGACAGATTTTACAGCTTCACTGTTTCTTCCCGATAGCCCGGCAAAATCCTTGTTTTTCTGTCAGCCGGGCGGTGGCAATACAAAGGATTATTTCAATCTCGGTCAGGCAGAAGGTTTTGATTATTCCTTCGCGTCGCGTATGTGCGGTCTTGGTCACGCTGTAATGCTTATGGATCATGCAGGTGTAGGTGAAAACAAAATAGACGACTCACATCCTTTTTTCACTCCGCGTCAGTCGGTTAGTTTTACGGTTCAAGCGTTGAAAGAATTTTTTGCTCATCCGGCGATTGCCGATGTGAAGAAAATTGGTACAGGCCATTCGATGGGCGGTATGATGATTACGCTGATTAATTCACTTATGCCTTTTGACGGCATCTGTTTGATTGGTTCTAATGCAGGTGGGCTGGACTGGGGCTTGCAAGAAGAAGATATGAAATATATCGAGCAGCCTGAAAAACTTGAAAAAGAAATGGAAACTCATGTGTTACGCATGTTCAAGGCGCCCTTCATTAATTATGAAAGCGGTGGTCCGAGTTTAGAGTCCATTACTTTTGGCGCTGAGAATGAAGGTGCGCATGCCCTTTTAATGAAAGTACAGGCATCGCTTTTTTCTGCCGGTGGTTATATGTCTATGATTAGAGGCAGCTTCCGGCCTGAGGTCAACAAAATCACTGTGCCATTATTTATGGCTGCGGGAGAGCATGACTTAGGAGCTCCGCCTGTAGAAGCGCAGAAAGATTATATTAACGCCGCATCGATTAAATTCATGGAATTGCCCGGCGCAGGACATAATTCATTTGCTTTCTCAGAAATTGAGAATCTTTGTAACGCAATTGATGATTGGGTGGGCGAGGTTCTATAAATCTAGCCAACTAGCAGTTTTACATTTTGACGTTTGATTGCCCCCAATAGGCACACATTTCAATTACTTTTCCGTCCGCATCAAATTTAAACGTATCAATCACATCAACTTGAATAGTACCATTTGGAGACTCGGTGGTTACGCTAAAGGCAAATGCAGCAGCATTGGCAGCAGTCCGAACCGGCCCGTTAAGCGCAAGTTGTGCGCCGAGTTGGGTGGACATTTTATAAAATTCTCTTATCTCTGATTTGCCATTTTTAAGTGGCGTACCAATTGGATCTTCGACAGTTGCGGTCTCGGCATAAAGATTAGCAACCCCCTCATAATCACCATTGTTAAAATGTTTGACGTAGTTTTCTACCGAAGCAATCATGATATCATCAGCGAGGCCATCCCCTTTGCTTCCAAGAATATCACTGACTGCTTCGTTCATATCTTCAGGCATTAGTCCCTCCGTATATATTTATAAAGCGTTGCCGCTACTTGTTGTATAAGGCCTCTGCGCGTGCCTTTAAAGCATGAGCAGTGTCATCAAAAGCTATTTTGACCCATGGTCCGGCAAAGCGCATCACGTGAATGCCGTTATCGCCAAGAAAAGCATCGGTAGAATAATAGCTGCATTTTTCAGGGCCAAGACTTTCAATAATCTGGTCGCGTCGCGCGGGGTAGGGCCATTCATCAGAATAAGGCAATTCCCAGGAAATCATTTTCTCAGGTTCAAAAGCACAGATAAATTCGCAATTATCAAACACCTCGTCAGGCGTGATATAACTCTTTAACTTCATATTGACCGGTGCACCCATTTCCAATGTGGAGTCGCATTCAATACAGAACGGATTCCACTCTCCATATTTAGGCATATCAATCAGGATGTCCCATACCAGAGAGGCGGGCGCGTCTATCTCAACCTTGATGGATGTTACAAGGGCGTCTGGGTTAAAGTCTATATTTGGGTTTTCTGCTGTACTCATATCTGTCCTCAAATCTGTCCTTCATGCATCCACATAACAAATGAATTAGAGGACATTTGTCAATCTAGTTTACCGGCTAGTTTACCGGCTTATTTGCTGCCTCGTTAGTTGGCTCAACTAATTCTTTTAATTTCTCGCTGCGGCCAATTGCTTTCTTGCTACTTTTGCAAACAGTCCATGTATTAGCCCGGGTGTAAATCTTTTCATAGCATCCATAATGACAGCGTCTTTACCAACTAAGACTTTCATCTTTTTCTTCTGAACAGCACGAAGAATTTTTTCTGCAGCTGCATCTGGCGCCATGCCGATTTTGGCAACCATATCCATGTTCTTCTGTGCCGCTGCCAAATCATCGGAGTCCTTGAGGGTCGCTTGCATCATATCTGTTTTAATGGCCCCGGGGTGAACCGAAGTTACACCAATTCCTGCGGCACCCCATTCGGCCCATAGAGACTCAGTTAGTCCCTTAACAGCGGCCTTGGTCGCGCAATAAGAGGATTGAGCTGGCAAACCAAGCATCCCCGTCATGCTCGACATGTTGACGACATGTGCGTCTGTAGACTTTTCAAGTAAAGGTTTGAAAAATTTACAACCATAAAGCACACCCCAAAAATTCAAATTCACAATACGTTCCCAGTCTTCGATACTGTGTGTATCAAAACTTTTTTGCAGCGTGATGCCAGCATTATTAATCAATAAATCTACACGTCCATGTTCTGCGACAATTTCATCCGGCAAAGCTGCCATTCGTTTTTTGTCTGTGACGTCGGCAATATGGCTGGATAGTTTGACGTTTGTTTCAGTCAGCGTCGTCAGTGTTTTCTCAAGCATATCAGGGTTATAATCAACCAGTGCCAGATGGCATCCACGACGGGCAAGTGCCTTTGCTAGCGCACCACCTATGCCGCCACCTGCGCCAGTTATGACTGCAACCTTATTATTAAAGTTTTTCATGACACCCTCACTTCGTTTCTCGTAACTATCTAGACAAAACTTGATTTCATTATCTAACTGGTATTGTTTATAACTCAACGTAGAAATTTCAAATGAGATTCGTCATTAAGTTATAAAGAATCCAATGAGATGAGTGGGGGGGGTATTTCAATGAATGATATAATTAAGAAGGTTTTTCGTTTAAGCGTCACAAGCTATTGCTGTGCTGTTTTTTTAGTCGCTAACGTAACCACCGCAATGGCTCAAGCCGGAGATGATGCATCAGCAGAGCAACGACCAAACATTATCATTATATTAGCAGATGATTTGGGTTGGTCAGATGTTGGCTATCACGGCAGTGATATTGAAACCCCGCATATTGATCGTCTCGCCAATGAAGGCGTGAAGCTAAACCGCTTTTATGCCACGCCGTTTTGTTCGCCCACACGCGCCGCGCTCATGACTGGCCGTGACCCCCTGAAGCTTGGTGTTGCTTATTCAGTTCTCATGCCATGGGAAAATGGTGGCGTATCTCTTGATGAACACTTCATGCCACAAAGTTTTCAGGAAGCCGGTTATAACACGGCGATGGTTGGCAAGTGGCATCTCGGTCATACGATTGAACAGCACACACCTAACGCCCGTGGCTTTGATCATTTCTATGGTCATATGCATACACAGGTTAGCTATTTTGATCATCAGATTGCTAAGGGGCATGACTTCCAAGAAAATGGAAAGCCTGTCGACCATAATGGCGAATATGCGACGGATGTTCATGGAGAACAGGCTGCCCGTTTCATCACTGATCTAAGAGATAAAACAAAGCCTTTCATGCTCTATATCCCATTCCTTGCGCCGCATTCCCCAATGGAAGCGCCCGAGGAACTTAAGGATAAATACCCCTTACGTCTGGACTTGCCGGGCAGTACCCGTAAAACCTATGCGGCAATGGTCGACTCGATGGATCAGGCGATTGGCAAAGTTCTGACTGCACTGGATGAAGAGGGCGTTGCAGATAACACGATTGTGCTTTTCTTCAGTGATAATGGCGGTTTTGAAAATTACGGTTCGGATAATGGCCCTTATCGCGGTGGCAAGCTTGAAGTGTATGAAGGTGGTATTCGTGTAACGGCAGTTATGCGCTGGCCGGAAAAACTCGCAGCCGGTAGTGAGGTTGACGAGATTGTTTCGGTGATGGATATGCTGCCAACACTGACCCATGCGGCGGGTGTTGAGAATGGCACAGAGAAAGAAATTGATGGGGTTAATCGTTGGTCAACGATAACAGGCGAAAAAGTTTCAAAGCGGGAGGGCGCGCTTTATTTTGCCTCCAATATTCCAGTCTATAACAGGTTCCAGCTTGGCGTGATTGATGGCAAATGGAAGCTGGTTCAAAATATAGACCATAAGATGACCTCGACTGAATTTGACAATCAGCTATTTGATCTCGATGCCGATCCCTATGAGAAAAATGATCTCACAGATGATTATCCGGCGGTTGTGAAAAAGCTGAATAAGAAAATCAACAAGTGGCGCAGTATGCATCCGATTGGAGGCAGTTATGTCAAAATCAACCCGCATCCTGGGTGGCGGGCTCCAAAAGACTATGCCGATGTTATTATTCCGGCAGAAAAAATTGAGGAAGCACCTCATGAAGGTTTCGGGACACTAGAGTCAATCGTACTTCAACGTCGTTACGGCGAAAAAGGACGCATCAAATACGAATAGGGCAAAACATACTGTCAGATATAAGTGGTGCGGCGCTTTATTTTGTTTGTACCCAGATGGCAGAACTGACAGCACGTTCTTGAATTAAAGCAGGTTCAGGAGCGGTGACACCCATGAAATTTGCATCATAAGTTGTGTAACGTGGTGTCGGGATTTCAATGACACGTGCGTAATAAAGAGGGTTTTGTGTGGGGTCATATTCCGGGTCCTGCCAAATTGCAGAAAGTGTTTCCGCGCCGATAGAATTTTCATAGCTTGCATTATCAATATTAACGGTATTACCAACCGGTGGAAGTTTGCCGTCTTTTGATTGAGACAAGCGATTATCTGAGGCGGCAATATTAAATATTTTTTCATGGCTTTCGCCGTTGCTGTCCACCCACAATTTGATGATCTGTAATCTGTCGAGATTGGCGCCAATCGGGTCTTTATCTGCATGAACGAGGAGTTTGGGGGACGTATTATCTTTACTGCCTTCCAAGATGCTGCCCATTGGCACTGCTTGGGCATAGGCGGTTTCAAGCCAATTGCCGTCTAGCCAATCGCTGTCCAGCGCGTCCAGATCAATATCCCATCCTGCAAACAGCCGAAGTGACATGCGCGGCCCTGATGTGGCAAATGTTTCGCGTCGTGCCATGGCATCAAATATAGAATCTCTGGTGTTTTCTTGCGCCCAGACAGCGACTAGTCCGGCGGCGCCATAAGCACTTACATCTTGAGGAAGGCCCACAAAAGAAACCCCGAGACGTTGCGCAGGCGTACCATCAATCAAAGGTAGTTTGCCGTGAAAATTATCCTCTTCAACTGAAGATGAGGAGTTATGGCTGTCACTACTTGCAATCACGCCAAACATATAGGGGTTAAATTCATTCTGATGCGCCATGTTCAATCCGGTTTGAAGCGCATCTCGTGCATAGCTTCCTTTGGGCTCACTAAAGCGCTGGTCAAAAGTAAGCATCTGATCGAGGATTTCAAATCCGGCGAATTCATCATTTGGCGAGAGGTCGGGGTGCGTTTCTGATGAACCTTTTACCTGAAAAATTTCGACCAATGGTTCATTGCGATTTCTCAAATCGGCATATTCGGCGCTCATAGGTTTGCCCTCAAAGGTGAGGGACTCGAACATTTTACCGTCACTTACATTTGAGTTATGAGGTATCGCCAGCATCTCCATGCCTTGCGTGCGCTGCTCATCAAGTGCGCGCCATAAGTCCTCCGGGTTTTCGGACACGGCTGATGAGACTGGGTATTCCGGTACATGTGTGGATTTATAAATTACATTTCTATGAAGGTTTTCTTCATTCGGCATTGAAGTCCATTCATAACCTACGAATGTTGTAAATCTGCCGGGGTCATTATGCATCTCAGCGGCTTCAATTGTTGCTGCCCATGCGCTCATAGATACGTCATTGACGTCAACTGTGCCAAAATATTTGTCCCGCGCTTCAATCGAACCCATTGTACTGGTCAGGCGATTAACGAAGCTGTAGGTGTATTGCAACGCACTGCCTTTTTTTAAACCATTGATAATTTCTTCATCCGGCGCGTCACTCATTAAGCCTGCCATATTGCGCGGTCCGTTTAAATATTTTGCATGGTCCGTAACGGCACCAAAATCTAGGGGGCGTCCGGCGCGAATAGGGTAGCCGAAGGCATGCTTAATCGTGCCGCCACGCATAAATATATAGGCATCGTTTGGCAGGGAGCGTGTGCCCATAGTGTAAGCGTCATAGGAATAAGATGTGTGGACATGCAAGTCGCCCCATAATAAATGACGCGTTGGGTTAAAGGATAGTTTTTCCTTTTCCGGAATGTTGGCTTCAATTGTTCCTTCTTCAACCGTCTCCCAAATTGGGTCGTTAAAGCGAGTTGAGGCATCGAAAATAATAACACCCAGTGCTACCGCTGCCAATGAAACAGACAGAATAACAAAAATCTTCTTTATAAGTTTCATAGCCAAACCCTCCGGTCGGTCTGCAAATCTAATGGGACTTATTCAGCGAGCCACTCCGCTTTTATGCTGTCTTCTGCGAGACTGCCATCCACGATTGCCCGTGGCTCAGAACGTGAATAGCTTATCTTCCAACCTGCTTCTGTTTTACGGTAGCGGTCGTGATAGAAACTCGATAGTAGACGGAAAGATTTATCTCTTGGATCGTAAGTTGCGAAACCAAGATTCCAAAATCCAGTCGCCGTATCGCCGTCAATATTTATCACGCCATTATGTGCCTGATGCACATCTGTTATTGGCGTGGTGGCGGCCATCTGCGTGAAAATATCAACAAGACCGTCAAGCCCGAATTTTCCGATAGGCGGATAATCCAACTCGGCATCTTCGGTGAAGCAAGCTTTAATCGTCTCTACATCTTTGCTGTCACATGCATTTAGATATATGTATTTGAGCTTACGAATTGCGCTTTCTGCCTCTAGAGCTTCAAGTCGTGTTTCTAATGTTTCAGTCATAAATCTATTACCTCACAGGTCGGAACGGGATGTTCATTAGCGCCTGTCCAGCGGAGCAACATTGTGCCTCTTGTGTGGCCAGCCGTATCGAGCCAGTTGCCAAAGCCGGGGTCGCGTTCGCCGACAATAATCGTTACCCCGCCATCATCGTCAAGTTTTGCCGAAGCGTTGTTAACGTGAATGTCGTGATATCGATAATCAAGAGACTCCATCCAGATATTGTTAAGCTGAAAATTCCAGCCCTCGCATTCTGGGATTGATGTTTTGATTTTTAACGCCTTACCAGATGGAATATCCCAGTAGCCATGGAGATAATAAATCATCGCATCGCCGCCGGCCTTGAAAAACATTGTCTGGTCAACTGTATCAAGCGTGTTGAGATTGTTACTCCGGAATGTTTCAGCCCAGTTGATAAAGAGTTTTGCTGTTCCCTGCACAAAAGCTGTGCTGCGCGTCAACGCAGCTGCAATATTTTGTGTTTCGGCCAAAGGCGGTGTGGCTGGCCCGTCTATGGTTTCAATGCGAACCTTAGCTGGCTCCTCTGAATTGCGATCTAGGAATGTCTGTCTGACAAGCAACATTGAACTATCTTCGGCAAGAGGGAGCCAGTTGCCTTCTTGTTTGTCTTTACTGACAATCACTTCGAAGCTTCCATCGGGTTCGACATGCATATCGCGCACATCAAGTTCTCCGGTGGATGCCATGGTGCCGTCAACGGCATAGCGGTTGGCTTTACTGCCAAAGCTGAAAACCGGTGCGCTGCCACGATTGCCGTAAACGCGGTAGCTATGATGTCCGCTAATGGTTGCGTTTAAGTAAATATTATCAGGATTATCAGCGCCGATTTTAGCTGTCTCGTGGGAGGCTTGATAAAAATAGGGAAACGCCGGATCAGCATTTTCAAGATTCATATCAAGGCTAATGCGTAACAGGCGGGAGAGGTATCTTAACCCCTCTGCCTGCTCCATTGGTGAAGCCTCCCAATTAAGTACATCCGAACCGGCTTGTTCCAGTTGATGACAAAAGTCCTTCCAGACATCCGCAGGTGATTGAGCTGCCATGGATTATGGCGCCATATATTGACCGCCATTGACATCCAGAGTGCCTCCGGAAACAACGCGTGCATAATCTGAGATAAAATAGAGAACCGCCAAAGCGCAATCTTCTTCCGGCGGAATAATGCCGAGAGGGATACGCTGAGTGATTTCACCGACAACCGCATCTCTGTCAAAGCCAGCCTCTACCTGTCGATCGATATAATCATAAACCGGCTTACCGCCAATCCAACCCATGCGGGTGGCATTCACGCGGATACCGAATTGTCCAAAATCTTTTGCCATGTGGCGTGTCATTGCGAGCATCGCGCCCTTGCTTGCTGCATAGGCAGCTTCTCCGGGAAATGGATTGACTGTTGCCATTGTTGAAACATTCACAATCGCCCCGCCGCCTTGCTCTTTCATTGAAGGGAGGCAGGCTTGCGCCATACGCAGAGCACCAAGGCAGTTCACTTCATAAAGGGCTGACCAGCTTGAGGTGTCTGCAACATCAGTTGTTGCCCATTCACCATGAAGATAAGCGGAGTTCACTAATCCATCGATTCTGCCAAAAGCTTCGACAACTTTATTGGCGAGGTTTTGGCATTGGTCTTCTTGTGAGATATCGGTTGATACAGCAACAACTTCGCCGCCACTCTCTTTTATTTCTGCAGCGACAGAGTCTAAAAACTCTTGATTGCGAGCGCCCATACCAACCTTAGCACCTTCGCGTGCTGCCAGTTTTGCCATGGACTGTCCCATGCCCGGGCCGACCCCATTAATGATTACAACTTTATCTTTTAAAAGCATGATACCTCCAACTAAACTTTTTTTCGATAGAAATTTTATGAAATTCAACTTGCGACAAAATTTTATGAAGTTACTGTTGCACAAGATTTTTAGTTTATCAATTTGTTAAAGAACGGCGAAAGCACTGGAGCTTTCATTAAGTGAGGGGAGTGGATATGCAGGAAATGTTTTCACAAGGAGCGGTTTTAATTTTTGGTGCGACTGGAGGTATTGGTCAACATGTTGCAATGGAATTCGCAAAAGCAGGGGCTGACTTGGCTCTTATTTGGCGCTCAAAAGAAGACGTTGCAAAAGGCATTGCTGAACAAGCTGAAGCCTTAGGGCGCAAAGTTTCACTTCATCATTGTGATGTAACCGAGGATGGTGCCGCCGCGAAAGCGCTTGCCGAAGCGGCTGAAACGCATGGTCGTGTCCACACACTTGTATGGGGGGCGGGACCACTTGTTGATCAGGTAAGGATTGCTGATGTTACAACTGAGCAATGGAAGCGGGCAATTAATACTGAGGTTAATGGTTTCTTTGCTGCCGCGCAGGCAAGCATTTTGCATATGCGCGAAAATGGGGGTGGGTCGCTGGTGCATCTCGGTTCTGCGGGTGACTGGAAGTTTCCTGATGAAGACGTTTTGTCTGTTTCACCGAAGGCGGCGAACGAGTCGCTCATTCAAGGTATTGCGCGTGAAGAAGGGCGTAATCAAATTCGTGCAAATAGTGTTCTAGTTGGCGTTATCGAAGCAGGCATGTTTCTCGAACTGACCAAGAAAGGGCATTTTGACGAAACATGGGTCACGGAAGTTCATAAGAATCTGGCGCTTAAAAGATGGGGTCAGCCTGAGGAGATTGGTCATGCTGCAGTGTTTCTTGCATCCAATCGTGCAGCTTATGTAACTGGTCAGCAGATTTCTGTATCGGGAGGTTACGGTATATGAGCATGCCCGAAAGGGGTGTGCTTCTTGATGCCGCCCGACAAACCGCCGGTCTGGATGATTTTGGTGATACATGGTTTTTCGGTCATATGGATAAATTCATTGAATCGATTAACGATGATGCGCGACTCAATGAAGAAGGTCTCGGTGGCGCCCAAGGCATGGTTATCAATGCCATGGTTAATCGATTGCGCCATATCGAATTGGTAAAGCAAAATCCTGAGATAAAAGAACTGCCCGTAGATGTAAGTGCAATCGTTGTTGGTCTGCCGCGAACAGGTAGCACCATGATGCATCGCATGTTGTCTTCAGCCAAAGGCATGACAGGTGTTAAATGGTATGAGACACAAAACTATGCCCCTTTCCCTGGAGAGACACAAGGTGACTCGAGCCAGCGTCGTGAAGCGGCTAAAGGCATACTGGCCTATATGGTAGAGAAAATTCCTGAGATTATGTCCATTCACCCGATGAGCATCGATCAGCCAGACGAGGAAGTCATTATTCTCGGTCAGCTTTTTTCAAGCAGTATGCTGGAGGCATCATATTATGTGCCGAGTTATGCCGCTTGGCTCGGAACACAAGATAGTGAGCAGGCATACAAAGACTTGAGAGAAATCTATCAGGCTTTTATGTGGCAGGACCCATCGCGTCAGGGCAAAAAGTGGGTGCTTAAAACACCGGGTCATTTGATGGCGCTGGATACGGCGATGAAGATTTTTCCAGACGCGAAAATTGTTATGACCCACCGCGATCCGGTTTCAACTGTGCCGTCTTATTGTAGTATGGAATCCACACTCTATCGCATGGGGTCAGAAGATATTACTCATGCAATGGTTGGGGAATATTGGTTTGAAAGATTAAGCCAATGGACGGATTCTTTTATGTCGGTTCGTTCAAAGTCTCCAGAGAACAGATTCGTGGATGTAAAATATCCCGAATTGTTGAAAGATCCTGTTGGGCAAGGACAGCGTGTTTTAGAGGCGGCAGGTATAGATGTTACCCCGGATGTCATTGAGGATATGGGGCAGTGGATTGAAGCTAATAAAAGAGAGGACCGGGCGCCGCACAAATACGACATTTCTGATTTTGGTCTTTCAGAAGACATGATTAAAGAAAAATTTGCGGTATATCGCCAAAACTATCTGGGAGAAGGCTAGTCTAATTTAGTAAGTGCTTAAAATTAAATGATCGGGGGGTATCATGATCAGTCATCAAGAACTATCGGACAGAATGGAGATTCAAAACATTCTCGCACTCTATTGTGAAGCGATTGATAATAGAGATTGGGAGGCTTTGGATAACTTTTTCACTGAAGATGCGATTATAGATTACACCGCCACCGGTGGCCTGAAATGTACTTTGCCGGAAGCTAAAGAATATCTGGACAGGGCTTTACAGCAATTTAATGGTGGCCAGCACATGATTGGTGTGCCGCTTATCAATTTTAATGGTGATGAAGCCAAGACCCGTACAATTTTATTTAACCCAATGATAGTTGAACGGGAAAATCAACCCCATGTCTTTTTTGTAGGTGCTTGGTATGTCGATGAATTTGTGCGCACCGATAAAGGTTGGCGTATTCGCCATCGTAATGAAGAGTGTAGTTATTTCCATAACCTGCCAGCAGATTTTCAAGCACAAGAATAAGAGAAAAACTCATGTCATTTAAAAAAATCATTCTTACGGCCTTTGCAGGCCTTTTGTTACTAATTGCTGGGTTGGCAATTACAGTTAAAATTTTAATGCCGCCTGGCAAAACGCCAGTCCCCGGAAAGCAATGGCCAGCATTGTCCTTAGCACCTGATCTGCCTGAGGCTCTTCGCGGTTCAGATGTGGGTATGCTCCTGGCACCGAAAAATACCGAACTTGCTGATGGCGTAAATGCTTTACCGCATGGTGATCCTTCTCAACAGGATGCCACTGCGATTAAAGGTCCGATGGATGTGACGCGAAGATTAAAGCCAGAGGAAATTGTCTATCAATTTTTGGGGCCAGGTTATTTTGGTGCTTATACATCCAGCCTATACCCCGATGGAAGGCGTGTTATTTGGGCCAATGGCGTTAATGGTATCTATAAGTTGGATAGTGAGACTTATGAAATCTTGGCGCATATGCCGAGTGACAAATTCGAAAAATATAATGAGGCTTGGGCAGAGAAAATTACGGCAAGTCTAGACAAGGATAATAGTGTCTGGAATTTGCCGACGGCAATGAAAGCAGTCAGTCCGTTAATGGATATTTCTGGCGTTTATTGTGTCGTTGGGAAAAACGGCTGGATTTATATTGCCAATAAAGATGGTTCAATCCGTGCATACGGTGATGCTGTAGAAGGTGACGCAGGCTCTGAAATTGTTGAAAAAGCTATTTTCAGACTGCCGGAAAACGCTGCTGGTCCAACAGTGGGTATGAATATGACCTATGATGGCTGGATTGTTTACCCGACGGAAAACGGATATCTGGTCGCCATTTCTTCTGATTTGACGCAGCATCGTATCATTCAACTGACATATGCAGATGAAGAAAACACCGAGTCATTGGGGGTCGGTTATGGTTGGGTTAGAAACTCTATTGCGCTTGATGACGAGGGCGGCATTTACGTCGTGTCTCGCAATCATATGCATAAAGTTATCTGGACTGGTGCAGATTTCTCTAAGGATGAAAAAGACGGCGCATGGGTCGCGGAATATCGCAGTAGCAAGGGCGGGGGGTCCGGTGCGACACCAGCCCTTATGGGATTTGGCGATGAAGATCGATTGATTGCATTGACTGATGGTGATGATCTTATGAATATCACGCTAATGTGGCGCGATGCAATTCCCGAGGACTGGGAAAAATTACCGGGCGCCCCTTCACGCCGCATTGCCGGTCTAGCACCGGTAACGATGGGGCCACTAAATCTTAAAAAAATTCAGACTGAACAAACTGTAATTGTCGCAGGGTATGGTGTTCTTGTGGTTAATAACCAGCCGAGAAATGTGCCATCATTCATGCCGAAAGATGGTGGTGTGAATGGTTTGTTCATTGGGCCGCTTGGCGGTAATCCAGATATTCAACCTTATGGTGTACAAAAATTTCAATGGGACCCAGAGACTCGAAAACTTTATAATGCTTGGGTGAATGCCGAGGTCAGCTCCCCTAATGGTGTACCTTGGGTCAGTCTCGGTACAAGGCAGGTGTATTTTATCGGTGCGCGCAATAAGGAATGGACGCTGGAAGCCCTGAATTGGGATACTGGCAATGAAACATTTCATTATATTATCGGCGGGCAGAAGTTTAATTCAGAATTCTCTGGCCCTACCATTGATGAAAAAGGCCGAATTTTTTATGGTACAATGTGGGGAAGGGCCTTACTTAAGCCCGAACCTGCTGGAAATTAGTCCCAGTTTTAAAAATTAAACGGATTAATGCTCTGATTATCATTGTGGCAAAAATACCATAATAATTACGAGCTTATATTATAGTAAAAAATAGGTATTGTTTTTTTTCGAACGATATTTCTAATGCTATTAGTTTAGTCTAACTAAATAATAAATATATTTTGCGTCGCGTAATAAAAATAAAAGAAGCGGGCGTACCTATTCCGCTTTCTCACTGAAAAGAACTTGTAGACAAGTCAAAGAAGGGGAATTTAACAATGTTATTTAAACTTAACACCCGGCTAAGTCGGGGGCGCCATTTGGTGCATGGTGGGTTAGGACTGGCTGTGATTGCTGGTCTGTTGCCTACAGGGTTGGCCGCTCAAGGAGCTGGCAAAAGCCCGCGCGTTATTGATAACATCGTCGTAACGGCTCAAAAACGTGAAGAGTCATTACAGGATGTGCCGATTTCTATTTCAGCATTTGATACTGAGGCCTTAGAAGTAAGAGACATTGACGGCTTTGCCGATTTGTCACAGTTTACGCCCGGCCTGGTGACTTATCCTGCTGCGGCTAACTCCAACGGATTTAGAATCTTTATGCGCGGTATTGGTACTGGTGACCCTCAGCATGGTCTGGATAGTAAGGTCGCTTTGTATGTCGATGGCATGTATATGGGGAAAACCATCGGTATCGCTTTTGACAGCCCAGATCTTGCCAGAGCAGAGGTTCTCAAAGGGCCTCAGGGTTCACTTTATGGTCGTAACGCCGTTGCCGGTGCCATCAATCTGATTTCTGCAAAACCTAATCCTGATGAATATATCGGTAAGGTTGAAATTGGTTTTGGTTCTTTTAGTCAGCGTGAAGCTAAGGGTTATGTCAATATACCGCTTAATGACTCATCAGCTGTCAGATTGTCAGCTTATTATTCAGAGCATGGTGGTTGGGTCGAAAACACAGGCCTCGGTGAAAATTTCGCAGCTACCGATAAGGTCGGTTACAGATTTGCATATCTTAACGAGGTGAGTGACAAGCTGACCCTTAACTTTGCTGCGGATTATAACAATATGGAAAACACACCGCTTTATTACCAATCAGTTCCGGATGGCGCTTACCAGCCATTACAAGAGTCACGTTTTGGTTTTGCAGCTGTGGTAACACCGCGGAATGGTCGCCAAGACACAGTCAACTCATTGCAAAATGTTGGCAGAGGCGAAATGGAAACAATGGGTGTTTCATTAACAGCTGACTATGACTTTGATGATAATCATAATGTCAAGTTTAAGGTCGGATACCGTTCACAGGACGGTGAGCGAGCTGTTTCACTTCAGCCTGACGTCGGTCAGTTTGCAGCTGTGCAAGTCGGTTCTGGTCCATATCTAGGTGATACAGTACCAGGTGTCAGCCTTGGTTTGAATGCGATTACAGGTGGGTATAATTTTAACCCTCAACGTGGTGGTGGTATTCTTACTTTTGGTGTCGACAATCCAATTTTTCTCTCAGGGCAAGTTCCGAATAACGGTTTCATACCTTTCAGAGATGGTTTTTATGATCTCATGACGACGCCCATGACTGACTTCTATAACAGTATCAGCAAGGGGCCGGATGATCACGAACAGTACCAAGTTGAAGTAACATTCACTGGTAGCGTTTTAGACGGTTTGGTGAATTACACAGCCGGACTGTATTACCTCAATGAAGATACTGCAACGAATAGGAATCTCAATGGTGGTTATAGAAATCCTAGAGACGCTCAAATTTTCTCGCATGTAGCACCAGCTTTAGGTGTTTGTGTCCCTGGCCTTTATAGCAATACTCAAGACTTTGTCGCCGCTTGCACACGGGCATTCGGAAATCTTAGACAAGGCTCAGGTTTGCCATTGATTGTTGAAACCGATGCCATGGCGGCATATTCACAGTTTACCTATCATATGCGTGATGACCTTCGCTTAACGGCTGGTTTACGCATTTCTGAGGAGTCAAAAGATTCTGTCCAACAACCATTCTCTCCTGTTTTTGGAGATAACTATGACTTGCTCGGTAATCTAATTCCTCAGAACGTTGCATCTGTGTCGTTTGATAGTGTCGACCCGACTTTCATGGTTGAATATGATTTTAATGAAGACACATTGCTTTATGCGTCTCGAACTGAGTCATTCCGTGCTGGTGGTTTTAATGAAACGGCGTCATCTGTTCGTGAGCCTAATTTGACCTATGGTGAAGACTTTGTGTTTAATCCAGAGGAAATCACAGCTTATGAGATTGGTGTCAAAAGCACATTTAATGACAGGCGTACCCAGCTGAATGTTGCAGTGTTCCAATATGAGCTTGATAATGAACAATTCAATGTTCCTAAAGATCCAAACATTGGGACAATTCGTTCTATTGTGAACACAAATTCCGAAATGGAAGGCTTTGAGTTTGATTTCGTCCATCTGATTGGTGACAGTTTAACCCTATCAGGTAATCTCGCTTATACGGACGTTCAAAATGAGCCGACTGTGAATCCATTCTTATGTTTGGTTTCGGTGGAGAGAAATGGTATGCCGGTGGATGTTCAATTTAGTTGTGACGATCCTCGGGCTGTAGGGGCGCCTAATGTTGTCGATCTAAGATCGCAGCCACTGGGTGCGCCGGATTTGGCTTACAGTCTTTCCCTGGATTACACTAGGCAATTAAGTGACAGGCTGGATATGTATGCGCATATTAACTTGAGCCATAAAGATGATCATATTTCTTCACAGGATGAAGGTAATGATGAGCATGACCTTGTGAATGTTAATGTGAAGTTTAATTATGAGCTTTCAAACGGTAGAACAGCCTTCGCGAAAATTTGGGGCAAAAATATTACCGATGAAGAGTATCGTATTGACGGTATTGGCTTCAGAGCGCTTTCATATGATGTCTTCGTATTCGGAGAGCCAGCTTCTTATGGCATGTCAGTAGGTATGAACTTCTAAGAAGTAAACTTTCTGCAAAATTTGCCCCGGGCGGTTCTCTGCCCGGGGTTTTTTGTGCCTTATTGAAAGTGTTGCAAAAATACCATAATCGCGAAACGGCTGTATTCTCCTAAATTTTTATGTTGTTTTTTTTCGAATGGTATTCTCTTATTATTCAGTTGTGTCTAAATTTTGTAATTGATTGTAAAATTTGTGACGTTGCTTAAAATTTTAATCAGTAGGGTGGGAAATAATATGTCAACAAAACTATATATGTCATCTCTTGCGGTGGCATTAATAACTTCCGGAATTTCATATTCCAGTCCAGTAAAGGCGCAGGAGAGCCGTGCGATTGATAATATCGTCGTTACTGCTCAGAAACGTGAAGAGTCACTACAGGATGTTCCTGTATCTATCTCTGCTTTTGACGCAGAGGCATTGGAAGCTCGCGACATTGATGGCTTTGCCGATTTGTCTCAGTTTACGCCAGGTCTGGTAACTTATCCTGCTGCGGCTAACTCCAACGGATTTAGAATCTTTATGCGTGGTATCGGTACAGGTGACCCCCAGCATGGTCTGGACAGTAAAGTCGCTATGTATGTTGATGGCATGTATATGGGTAAAATCATTGGTATTGCTTTCGACAGCCCTGATCTTGCAAGAGCAGAAGTTCTTAAAGGTCCACAGGGCTCACTTTATGGTCGTAACGCTGTTGCCGGTGCAATTAACCTGATTTCCGCAAAACCAAATCCTGATGAATATTTTGGTAAGGTTGAGGTTGGTTTTGGTTCCTTCAGCCAAAGGGAAGCTCAAGGTTCTGTAAATATACCTCTTAATGATGCATCAGCGATTAGATTGTCAGCTTATTATTCAGAGCATGGTGGTTGGGTCGAGAATAAAGGTCTCGGTGAAAACTTCGCTGCCAGTGATAAAGTCGGTTACAGATTCGCATATCTTAACGAGGTGAGTGACAAACTGACCGTTAACTTTGCTGCTGATTACAGTAATATGGAAAACACACCGCTTTATTACCAATCAGTTCCAGATGGTGCTTATCAGCCTGCTGAACCCTCTCTGTTTGGTTTTGCGGGTGTTATGACGCCGCGGAATGGACGCCAAGACACAGCCAATTCATTGCAAAATGTTGGCAGAGGTGAAATGGAAACAATGGGTGTTTCTTTAACGGCTGAATATGACCTTGCTGATAATCACCAGGTTAAATTTAATGTTGGTTTCCGTTCACAAGACGGTAAGCGTGCTGTTTCACTTCAGCCTGATGTAGGTCAAATTGAGACTTTCTCCCGAACCGGTCCATATCTAGGTGATACAGTACCAGATGTCAGCCTTGGTTTGAACGCGATTACAGGTGGGTATCTCGGAAATATTGCTGCTCTTGCTGCAGGTCCTACAAATCCTACCGGATTTATTCCGTTTAGAACTGGTTTCCTTGCAGCTCTAGGCACTCCAATGACAGACTTCTATAATAGTGTCAGTACTGGCCCAGATGATCATGAGCAGCACCAAGTTGAGGTGACTTTCACTGGTGACGTTATGGACGGTAAGCTGGAGTATACAGCTGGTCTGTATTACCTTAATGAGGATACAGCTACAAACAGAGATGTTGATGGTGGCTACAGAAATCGGACAGATGCCCAAGCGTTTGTTGACCTCGGTACAGCTCTTGGTTTTTGTAATCAAGCAGTTTATGCTGCTGCCCCGAACCCAACAACTGCATTCATTGCAGGTTGTACTGGCGGCTTCCGGGATTCTAGACAGGGTTCAGGTTTGCCTTTGATTGTTGAAACAGATGCTATGGCTGCATATTCCCAATTCACATATCATGTTCAGGATAATCTTCGTGTCACAGCCGGTATTCGTATTTCTGATGAAGAAAAAGATGTTGTCCAACAGCCTCTTTCACCATTGTTTGGCGATAACATAGATTTACTTGGTAATGTTATTCCTCAGAATGTGGCGTCGAACTCCTTTGACAGCACTGACCCGACCTTCATGGTTGAGTATGACTTTAATGATGACACAATGTTTTATGCGTCTCGGACTGAGTCATTCCGTGCCGGTGGTTTCAACGAAACAGCAACCTCATCACCTGACCCAGTACTTGGTTATGGTGAAGACCTTGTTTTTGACCCAGAAGAAATCACAGCCTATGAAATTGGTATTAAAAGCACATTCAATGATGGGCGTACCCGTCTGAATGTTGCTGCATTCCAATATGAATTAGAAAATGAGCAGTTCAATGTTCCAAAAGAGCCATCTGTTGCAACAAACCGCTCTATCGTAAACACAAGTTCCGAAATGGAAGGGTTTGAGTTTGATTTTGTCCACCTAATTGGTGATAGCTTTACTGTTTCAGGTAATGCAGCCTATACAGATGTACAAAATGATCCAGTTGTTAACCCTTACCTCTGTCAAGTTCCGGGCCAACGCGCTGCAGTTTGCGCTCTTGTGCCTGCTGGAACACCCAACGTTATTGACTTGAGAGACGACCCTCTTGGTGTTCCTGAGTGGGCCTATACAATTGCTCTTGATTACAATACTCAGTTGACTGACAGATTGGATATGTATGCGCATATTAACTTGAACCATAAAGATGAACATCTTTCCTCACAGGATGAAGGTAATGATGAGCATGATTTGATCAATGTTAATGTGAAGTTTAACTATTCGCTTTCAAACGGTAATACAGCGTTCCTGAAACTTTGGGGCAAGAACATTACCGATGAAGAATACCGTATTGATGGTATCGGCTTCAGAGCGCTTTCTTACGATGTCTTCGTATTCGGCGAGCCAGCTTCTTATGGCATGTCAATGGGTATGAACTTCTAAGCAGACGCTTATATCAAGATTGAAACGGCGGGTTTTATACCCGCCGTTTTTTTTGTGATTATTTTTCGAATGACGTTCGATTAAAATTGTAATTTCGAGAAAGTTGACTTATTGTTTAATAACTGAGTTTGTAAAAACTGCGTTTTTCTTGATTATTACTCTGCAGGAGGGCCCCATGAGTGGCGAGAATCGTAAACTATTTTCAGTAGACTCACATGTCTACATTCCACCAGAAGCTATTCGTAAGCATGTTGCGAGCACCAAATTAGATGCTTTCGATGAAGCTGTGAAAGCTTATGAAAAATATGATGAAGACATGAAGCAGGGGGAAAGCCTTGCCATGGAAGACTTCGTTGATCTTGAGGCTGCAAGTCATCCGGGTTACCGCGAGGGTCCGGCTAGACTTGAGGCTATGGACCGAGACGGTGTTGCCCACGAGGTTATGTATAATGACCCGCTGGATGATATGCGTTTTTATAATAACCTTGATACTGTTCAGGATAACCTTGAGGCGTTTAACCGTGCGCTTTATGAATTTGCATCTGTCGATCCAAACCGTATCCTGATTACCTATCATTTGCCGATTACGGATATTGATTTTGCAATTGAAGAGCTACACCGGGTTGTTCAACTTGGTGCGCGCTCAGTGCAATTACCAAATTCACCATCAGTTCTTGGTCTGCCTGATTACCACGATGAGCGTTATGATAGATTGTTTGCTGCCATTGCTGAATCGGGTGTGGTGATCGCTCACCATTTGACAGTGACAAAGCACCTATGGGGTACTTTCCGTCGTGACCCAACCCCACAAAAAGGTATCTTCACTGGCCTGCCACCATCACTGATGATGGAGCCAATGATGTGGTATTTCCTGACAGGTATTCTGGAGCGTCATCCGGGGCTTAAAATTGTTTGGGTTGAGCCTGGACTGTTTTGGATTCCTGGGTTCCTTAGATTCCTCGATCGTCGGATGCACCAGCATTACGAATTCCCGGGTGTTAAGGAGCTTCCGAGCACTTACTGGAAGCGTCAGATGGCTGTGACTTTTGTTGATGAGCCTGAAGCTGTAGACAATCGTTATGAGCTTGGTGTTGATAATCTTCTCTGGTCAACCGACTTCCCGCATCCGTGCTGTAATTGGCCGAATGCGCAAGCAAAAGTTGCCGAGATGTTTAAGGATATGCCTGACGAGGAAACCGATAAAATTACATGGGGCAATGGCGCTCGCATGTATGGTTTCGCTTGATTATCGCCTAATTGATTAAAGAGGCCATCTATCTTGCACGCCGTCGAAAGTGAATAAAGCTTTTCGATGGCGTGTTGGTAGAACTGTTAGTTGATGAACACTGAAAAACATAAAGAGACAGTCATTGACTTCTTTGATCACATGTCCAATGGCAATGTTGAGGGGTTTGTAAACCTTTATCATGAAGAAGGTGCGGTCTGGACATCTGGCAATACTCTTATTTCAGGGACACATTCAAAAGCATCGTTACAAGAATTTGCCGGACAAATTTATGAAGCCTTTCCAGATGGCATTAAATTCAAAATCATCAGTATGATAGCTGAAAATGACCGGGTTGCTGTTGAAGCTGAAAGCGAAGGCATGCATATTTCTGGCGTTAAATATCAAAATTTTTATCATTTTTTGTTTATCTTTAAGGACGGCAAAGTCCTTCTCTTCAAAGAATATATGGACACTGAAAAAGTTACAGATATTCTATGTGGGGGGCAGAGGCCTGATTAATAACGGGCAGTTATCTAGGCCGTGTGATTTAATTTCGGCAATAACATTATAAGAGGGAATTATGAAAACATTGATTGTAGGCGGCACTGGCCTTGTAGGGGCTGAGACAGCCCGTTTGATGGCATCTAAAGGGCATGAAGTAACACTTATGTCTAGAAATCCGACCTCCAACCCTGCGCTCTCAGAGTTTGCGCATATTGCTCATGATTATATTAAGGATGACATTTCGATTGAAACCCTTAATGCTTTTGATTGGCTGGTTTTCTCAGCTGGGGCGGATATACGCATGTTGCCTGAAGGTGAGAGTGACGAGACATTTTTTAAACATGCCAATAGTGTGCGTGTACCTTATTTCTTTGAGCAAGCTGCCAAGTCTAATATTTCAAAAGCGGTTTATATCGGGACATTTTACCCAATCGTCGCTGCTGAAAAAATTGAAACTAGCGCCTATGTACGCTCCCGTTATGAAGCCGACAAAGCTCTCAGAGCATTTTCTTGCCCTGATTTTGAAATCGTTTGTCTTAATGCGCCGTATATTATTGGGCAATTCCCTGGCATAGATACGCCGCATCTCGAAGGGTTGACTATGTTCGCTGCCGGCAAGCTTGAAGGTGTGCCACTGGTTGCCCCTGACGGTGGTGTTAACCACATTAGCAGTCTCTCCGTAGCAGAAGCAGTGCTGGGAGGTTTTATGCATGGTGAGGCAGGCAGAGCTTACCTTATTGGCGATGAGAATTTGACTTGGAAAGAATATTTCGAGTTATTCTGCGAAGCTGTAGGCAATCCACAAGATCTGGATGTAATCACTGATGCCCATCCTATGCTTCCGGATATTATTCTATACGCTGGTAGGAATGCGACTGTGAGCTATGATCCTGAAAATGGAGATCTGAATTATGGGCGTAACCGAATTAAAGAAACAATCGAAAATGTTGTTTCGTCATATACAAGTTAAGAAATTAGAGGAGTTTTAAGCATGGTCAAAATTAGTTTCATCAGAGAAGACGGCAGTGTAACTGAATTTGAAGCCCAAGCAGGCGATACGGTCATGGAAGTTGCAACCCGCAATGGTGTTCCGGGCATTGAAGCAGATTGTGGCGGGTCTTGTTCATGTGCGACTTGTCATGTCTATGTAGACGAAGCTTTCCGTGACCTTGTCGGCCCACCAAATGTGAATGAAGAACAAATGCTCGAATTTGCAGATGATGTTCGTTCCGAGTCGCGTCTGT
>CALKOC010000007.1 GCA_938091085.1 uncultured Alphaproteobacteria bacterium | reverse complement strand
TTCTTAAAGAAATGAAGGCGCATAATATTCAAGTTGCTGAGGCGCATGATATTCCCGAAGAAAATGAAGAGTGGCTGGAGTCTTATTTTTTATCTGAGGTATTGCCTGTCTTAACACCTCTGGCTATTGACCCGGCTCATCCATTTCCATTTATTCCAAATCTTGGCTTTGCACTTGTCTTGCAAATGTCTCGTCTGACAGATGGTAAGAAAATGAATGCGCTCTTGCCTCTACCGCAACAACTCAAGAGGTTTATTAAATTACCTACAAAGGCAGACAAAACTGTATTCTTGCCTTTGGAAAATCTTGTCTCGCTTTATCTGGAACGTATTTTTCCCGGCTATGAAATTCTTGGGCAAGGCGTTTTTAGAATTCTGAGAGACAGCGATATAGAAGTTGCCGAGGAAGCTGAAGACCTTGTGCAATTATTTGAGACAGCATTAAAACGCAGGCGTCGCGGTATGGTAATCCGCCTTGAGATTGATAAGTTAATGCCAGAAAACCTAGTTCGCCTCGTGGTGGATGAACTTGAAGTGCAATCCGAGGATGTGGTTTTTGTTGATGGTCTAGTGGGTGTTTCACAGACAGATCAAATTGTTGAAGCGATTGGCTCGGAATTTAAGTTCAAACCTTTTATAGCGCGTTTCCCTGAGCGCGTGCGTGAACATGGCGGTGATTGTTTTGCGGCCATTCAAGTAAAGGATATTCTGGTTCATCACCCTTATGAAAGTTTTGATGTTGTTGTCCAATTTATTCGTCAGGCAGCCGCAGACCCAAATGTGGTCGCAATTAAGCAAACGCTATACAGAACCACTGAAGACAGTCCGATTGTTAAAGCTCTAATTGAGGCCGCCGAGGCTGGTAAAACCGTCACGGCGTTGGTTGAACTGAAAGCACGTTTTGACGAGGCGACGAATATTCGGCTGGCACGAGATTTGGAACGTGCAGGTGTTCAGGTTGTTTACGGTTTCATTGAATTGAAAACCCATGCCAAAGTCTCGTTGGTTGTAAGGCGCGAGGGGGCAGGACTAAAAACATATGTGCACCTTGGCACAGGTAACTATCACCCAATTACTGCCAAAGTTTATACTGATTTATCTTTATTCACTTGTAATCCTGAAATTGCCAGTGATGCCGGTCAGGTTTTTAATTTCTTTACCGGTTATGCCGAACCGAACGATTTGAATCATATCGCTGTCTCCCCGGTTAATTTGCGAGAGACACTTGTAGAAAAAATTGATGCTGAAATTGAGCATGTCAAAGAGGGGCGTCCCGGTTCTATATGGGCAAAAATGAACTCGCTTGTTGACCCTTTCATTATCGATAAACTCTATGAAGCCTCCCAAGCCGGTGTCAAAATCGATTTGATTGTGCGGGGTATATGTTGTTTACGCCCCGGCGTTGAAGGTCTTTCTGAAAATATTAGAGTAAAAAGCATAGTTGGTCGTTTTTTAGAGCATGCGCGGATTTTGTGTTTTGGGAATGGCCATGAAATGCCCTCTGAGCATGCATTAGCCTTTATCACCTCGGCTGACTGGATGCCCCGAAATTTGAATAGGCGCGTTGAAGTGCTCACACCTATCATCAACCCGACAGTTCATGAACAAGTGGTGCATCAGATTATGCATGTCAATTTGCTGGATAATCAACAGAGTTGGTATATGCAAACAGACGGAACTTATAACCGGGGGGTAGTCGCTGATGGAGAATCATCGGTAAATGCTCATGATTATTTTATGACTAATCCAAGTCTTTCAGGACGCGGTAAATCAGCTAATCAAAGCGAATTGTGATAAAACAGACTGACCGGAAATTATAATACAATGTCTAAAAACGGTCTCAAATTCCCTAAAATTAGCTTCGGCCGTCAATTTCGGTCACCGGAAGCACCACTTGGAATTGTAGATATTGGTTCGAATTCTGTTCGTCTTGTTGCCTTTGGGGGATCTGCCAGGTCTCCAGTGCCAATTTATAATGAAAAAATATTTTGTAAGCTTGGTGAGAGTGTTGCAGCGACTGGTCGGATAGAAGGTTCATCGCTGGAGTTGACACTGGCAACGCTGAAAAGATTTAGGGCTATCGGTAAGCGCCTTGGTATCTCTGATTACCGTGTCGTCGCGACTGCAGCCGTTCGTGAAGCTGAAAACAGTGATATATTTGTTAAAGATGCCAGCCTTACCTTAGGAACAGATATTCAAGTTATCTCTGGTCAGATGGAAGCCAAATATGCCGCCAAGGGCGTCATGATGGGTTTTGAAAAAGTAGATGGCGTGGTTGCTGATCTTGGGGGTGGCAGCCTTGAGCTTGTTAGGGTTGTCAAAGGCGAGATTATTGATGCTGAAACTCTTCCACTGGGTGTATTGCGTCTAACTGCGGAATTCGGTGATGATAAAGCCAAAATGGCGGCTCATATCAAAGAACAAATTTCGTCACTTCAATGGCTGCAAAAATCCTCTGATAAACCAGTCTATATGGTCGGAGGAACATGGCGTGCATTGGCGCGCATCCATATGGCGCAAAAAAAATATGACCTTAAAATGTTGCATCATTATCAAATGCGTTCTGCTGACGTTTTAGATTTCTCAAAGCTTATTGGTAATTTATCTCCGGAGTCAGTGGAGCATATACATGAGGCGAATGCGGTGAGGCGCCCTTATCTTCCCGTTAGCGCTATGGTGCTTTATCGTATTGCTAAATTGACGGGCTGTAACAAGCTTATTGTCTCTGCAAACGGATTGCGGGAAGGCATTATCTATAATTCTCTATCAACAGCTTTAAAAGACAAAGACCCGCTTATGGTCGCTTGCGAAGATATTTCGAAACGAATGACTAAAGATCCGCTTTATGGTGTGGAACTTCAGCAATGGACTGCCGACCTATTTAACGGGCAGGGGCTGTCCCCTAAAAAATTAAAGAAATATAATCGCCTTCGGAGGGCTGCCTGTCTCATCGGAGATATGGCTTGGAATCAACACAATGATTATCGGGGCTGGTTTGCTGCGAATACGATTTTACGCGCTCCTTTGAATTGCATTAATCATAAGGGGCGTCGTTTTCTCGCTCATGCCTTATATACGCGCCATAACGGGAGCCTCAGTGAGTTGCCTCTGGGTATGGAGCCCATTGATAACAAGACCCTTGATTTGAGCCGAGCCTTGGGATTGGCGTTTAGATTAGCGCATTGTTTATCAGGTTCACTGCATGGATTAATTAATGACACGCGGCTTTTTCGGCGTGGGAAAAAACTTGTTTTTGAAATGGACGCAGGGCGAAGTCGTCTTTACGGCCCAATTGTTGAAAAACGCTTATGCGCGCTAGCAGATGCATTAAATCTACAGCCAGAAATTTACATCGGGGCGGATAAGATACAGCTTAGCTAAATTCAGTTATTAATCTCTGTAGTTAGTTCCTAGCGATAATAACGATTTTGTCATTTTCGGAAGCCAGCGCCAGTTTTCCGTTTTTTAAATCCATAGCTGCAGAACCAAAAACCTCTTTGCGCCACCCCTCCATACATTTGACGTCGGGGTTTTCATCACTCGCGATGCGTTCTAGATCGGCAACATTGGCAATCAGCTTTGGTGCGACTTGGTTTTCTTCACAACAATATTTCAGAAGAACTTTCAATAAATCTATCAGAGGGCCGATCCCAGGGCGATTGTCCACCACGGGTGGGGGTGGAGGTAAATCACTTTTTGTTAGCTTACGTCCTGCTTCAATCGCTTCCATTAGACCTGCTGCATTTCGTGAGGCGATAAAGCCTCTGGGAACTGAGCGTAACTTATCAAAGTCTTCAGGTGTTTTAGGGTTTTGAAGCGCTATTTCTCGAATAGCCTCATCTTTAAGTATCCGGTTTCTCGGGAGGTCTCGGGTCTGAGCTTGCGTTTCACGCCATTTAGCAAGTTCAATAATAACCCCCATAATATGGGGCCGCTTATCTTGAAATCTCAGGCGTTTCCAAGCGAGTTCAGGGGATTGATTATAGGTTTCTGGATTGGTGAGAATATCCATTTCTTCTGAAAGCCATGCCAGACGTCCAGTTTTTTCAAGTTCACTCTCAAGGTTTTCGTAAATGTCTCTTAAATAGGTTACATCAGCGAGAGCATAAGTTAGTTGGTGTTCATTTAAGGGGCGTCGACTCCAATCAGTGAATCGCGAACCCTTGTCGATAGTTCCCTGTGCGATGCGCTTTACCAACGCTTCATAGCTAATTGAGTCGCCATAACCGCACACCATTGCCATGACCTGGCTGTCCATAAGCGGGGTGGGGATTACACCGGCTTCTTTATGAAAGATTTCTATATCTTGACGGCAACCATGCATAACCTTAATGACATTTGGATTCTTTAAAATCTCAAAAAATGACGATAAATCAATGTCTTCAGCAAGGGGGTCAATCAATACTTCGAAGCCTGGCATGGCTATTTGAATCAGACAAAGCTTTGGCCAAAATGTTTTTTCACGAAGAAATTCAGTGTCAATGGTGACATATCTGCTTGTTTCAAACTGGGCGCAGGCCTGCTTAAGCTCGGAAGTTGTGGTTAGTAATTGCATCGGTTTGGTTTATAGACCAGTCGGGGGTATTCTAAAAGCAAATTGAGTCTCGAAAGGTGCTTGACAAAACAGCCTCCGGCGTGTGATTTCCGGCACATAGAGAGTCTTCTTACCACCACCCGACCGGAGGTTTTATGAACATTTACAGGACTCATAATTGCGGAGAACTTCGCAAAGAGAATATAAACGAAACAGTGCGCCTCTCAGGTTGGGTGCATCGTAAAAGAGACCATGGCGGTTTGCTTTTCATCGACTTGCGAGATCATTTTGGTTTGACGCAGTTGGTCATTGAACCGGAAAACCCATTTTTTGCAGATGTAGAAAATGTTCGCGCAGAAAGCGTTATCCGAATCGCGGGCACGGTGATTGCACGTGACGGCGAGGCCATGAACCCCAATCTGCCGACCGGAGAGATTGAGATTCGGCTGGATGAATATGAGCTTCTTTCAGCAGCTGGCGATTTACCCTTACCAGTTTTTGGTGAGCCTGATTACCCTGAAGATATCAGACTACGTTACAGATTTCTGGATTTACGTAGGGAGACAATTCATAAAAATATCGTTCTTCGTTCGCAGATCATCTCTTCGCTTAGACAACGAATGATAGGGCAAGGTTTTACCGAATATCAAACGCCTATCTTAACGGCCTCCAGCCCTGAAGGTGCGCGTGATTTTCTTGTGCCTTCACGCATGCATCCGGGAAGTTTCTATGCCCTGCCGCAAGCACCGCAACAGTTTAAGCAACTTTTAATGGTGGCAGGCTTTGACCGTTATTTTCAGATTGCGCCCTGCTTCAGAGATGAGGATGCGCGCGCAGACAGGTCACCCGGTGAGTTTTATCAACTGGATATAGAAATGAGCTTTGTCACTCAAGAGGATGTGTTCAATGCAGTTGAACCTGTGCTTCACGATATTTTTGTCGAATTTGGCAATGGCAAGCGTGTGACGGAAACATTCCCGCGAATTCCTTACGCAGAAGCAATGAGGAAATATGGTTCTGACAAGCCCGACTTGCGTATTCCTATTGAAATGGAAAATGTTACGGATGCCTTCCGCGGTTCGGACTTTAAAATCTTTGCCAATATGATTGAAAAAGATGCCAAGGTTGAGGTCTGGGGTATTCCTGCCAAAACGGGCGGAAGCCGGACATTTTGTGACCGTATGAACAGTTGGGCTCAAGGTGAGGGGCAAGCTGGACTTGGCTATATTTTCTTTAGGGAAGGTGAGGGAGCGGGGCCGGTTGCAAAAAATATTGGGCCGGAGAGAACTGAGCAAATACGTGCTCAGTTTGGGCTTGAAGATGGCGACGCCATATTTTTCTGTGCAGGTGTGCCAAAAGATTTTATGAGCTTTGCCGGTGCGGCGCGAAATAAGCTTGGGCATGATTTGGAACTTATTGATGCTGATCAATTTGCGTTTTGTTGGATAGTTGACTTCCCACTTTATGAATTTGATGAGCAGGCGCAGAAAATCGATTTCTCGCATAACCCATTCTCCATGCCTCAAGGTGAAATGGAAGCTTTGGAAACCATGGATCCACTGGATATTCTTGGTTACCAATATGACATTGTATGTAATGGCATTGAGTTGTCGTCCGGCGCAATTCGGAATCATAAACCGGAGATTATGCTTAAGGCTTTTGAGATTGCTGGATATGAAGCTGAAGTTGTCGAAAAGGAGTTTGGCGGCATGCTAAACGCATTTAGATTTGGCGCCCCGCCTCATGGTGGAATTGCACCAGGTGTTGACCGGATTGTGATGCTTCTGGCGGAACAGGAAAACCTTCGTGAAGTTGTTGCGTTTCCAATGAACCAACAAGCCGAAGACCTGCTTATGCAGGCGCCTAGTCCGGCTACAAATGCTCAACTTCTTGAATTGGGTCTACGCGTTATTGAAACTAAGAAAGATTAATTTCTCTGACTGGACGCATGATAGGTTAAATGGCAAACTGTAAGTAGAAAGAGAGTCGGTCTATGCAGTTCTTGAAAATGCTTTTCACTTGGTGGCACGGCGCGACACTTGGCACGGCACTGTTTACCAGCCGTCGTGGTCGCCTCATCGGAATGGATGACCAAGGCAATAAATATTATGTCGATAAGAAAAACCAATCGCTAAATGGCAAAGTTCGCCGTTGGGTGATTTATGATGGTGATGTGGAAGCGAGCCGTGTGCCACCAGAATGGCATGCGTGGCTACATTATACTATTGATACGCCGCCAAGCGAAGCGATGCCAGCGCGTAATAGTTGGGAAAAGCCGCATCAAGTTAATTTGACCGGCACTTCACAAGCACATAAACCTAAAGGTAGCTTGCTCGACGATGTCCCAGAAGCCGCTGAGGGTGTCGGATATCAGGCTTGGAAGCCTGAATAGGTTCACTAGAAAAATCATTTAACAGGATTACAGCCATGCAACATAATCTCGTAGAAACTTTGGTCGGAGCCTTTGTCGTTGCCGTTTCAGCAGTTTTTCTATTCTATGGCTATTCTGTAAGCGATATGTCGCCTAAATCCGGATATAAGCTAGTCGCCGAGTTTGACCGTATTGATGGTTTAACCGTTGGAAGTGATGTTCGCATGTCCGGGATTAAAGTCGGTACCGTGATTGATCAGGCGTTAAATAAGCAAAATTTCTACGCGACTGTCACGCTTTCCATTAATGACGATATTGAACTTCCTGATGACACAAGTGCTAAAATCACGATGGAAGGGTTGCTCGGCGGGAATTATGTTTCTCTTACCCCTGGCGGGAGTTTTGATTTGCTCGCTGATGGTGATGAAATCTCATACACGCAAGGCTCTGTTGATTTAATTGGTCTTGTCAGTCAGGCGATGTTCAGCACACAAAATGAAAATAGCGAATAAAGTTCAATTCTTTGGCCTGCTTCTTGGTGCGGTGATGTTTATGTCACCGGCCTTGGCCCAGATGGTGACCTTTAAAACTCTTGATAAAGTGACTGCGAAAATAAGTAGTCTTGAGGCAGAGGTTGGGCTACCGACAGTTCTTGGTCCGCTGACCATTACCGTCCGGACTTGTAAAACAACGCCACCGGAAGAGCCGCCCGAGACAAGTGTTTATCTTGAAATTGATGAAAGTCGTGAGAATAAAACCGAGCGTCTGTTTTCTGGCTGGATGTTTGCATCCAGCCCAGGGCTAAATGGCTTAGAACATCCAGTTTATGATTTATGGCCTGAAAGTTGTAAAATGCTCGTCGATGATGTGCTGATTGGCAAAGAATAAAAATCAGCCGGTTGCTCAAGTGCATCTTGTAGATAGGTATGGTAGCGCCCACGGGGTACTTCAATAGCACCAAATCGAGATAGATGATCCGTTGTGAATTGTGTGTCCAGCATGGTGTACCCACCATGTCGTAAGCGTGCCATAAGGTAGACAAGCGCGACCTTACTGGCGTCGGTTTCAAAGCTAAACATGCTTTCGCCAAAAAAGGCTGCCCCTATAGAGACACCGTAAAGCCCACCAACCAACCTGTCTTCTTCACCATCAGCCAGCCACGCTTCAACTGAGTGGGCATGGCCGCGTTCAGCTAAATCACAATAAAGGTCGAGAATTTCGTCATTAATCCAACTGTTAAGGCGGTCGGGTCGGGTGGCGCGGCAATTTTCCATGACACCTCGAAAATTCTTATCAATTTGAATGGTGAACTTTTCTTTTTTAACCGTCTTAACGAGACTTTTAGGAATATGGAATTTATCAAAAGGCAATACACCACGGCTTTCCGGGTCGACCCAAAAAATCTCTTTGGACTCTTTTGTTTCAGCCATAGGAAACACACCAAGCATATAGGCTCTCAATATGACATCGGGTGTGATGTTAATTTTGGTACGATTGCTCATTTAGCTTTTGGTAGAGTTTTCCAGCCAATGCTCAAGCCAGTGAATATCATAATCGGCATTATTAAAATCATCAGCTTCGAGTAATTCCTCAAAAAGCGGAATAGTGCTGTCAATGCCATCAATTACAAGTTCATTCAATGCGCGCTTCATCCGCATCAGACATTCGTCCCTGTCGCGACCATAAATAATGAGTTTGCCGATAAGACTGTCGTAATGTGGCGGGATGGTATACCCCCCATAAGCGGCTGAGTCCATTCGGACACCCAATCCACCGGGCGCATGATAATGCGTAATTAATCCGGGGGAGGGGGTGAATGTTCTGGCGTTTTCTGCATTAATTCGGCATTCAACCGCATGTCCGTGAAATTCAATATCTTCTTGAGTGAAATTGAGCTTTTCGCCGGATGCAATTCGAATTTGTTCACGGACAAGGTCCAGACCGGTAATCATTTCAGTGACGGGATGCTCAACCTGTAGGCGTGTGTTCATTTCAATGAAATAAAATTGACCATCTTCATAAAGAAATTCGATTGTGCCTACGCCGCGATAACCGAGGTTTTTAATTGCTGTTGAAACAATTTCCCCAATATCTGCTCGTGCGGCATCGTCAAGAACAGTTGATGGAGCTTCTTCAAAAACTTTTTGGTGACGACGTTGCAGGGAGCAATCTCTTTCGCCGAGATGGGCAACATTGCCATGTGTGTCAGCAATAACTTGGATTTCAATATGGCGAGGTTTTTCAAGAAATTTTTCAATATAGACCGCATCATCACCAAAGGCGGCTTTTGCTTCACTTCGCGCTGTGGAAAATGCCTCTTTCATTTCAGCGTCGCTTTTGGCGACCTTCATGCCACGCCCACCACCGCCGGAAGAGGCTTTGACCAGAACCGGATACCCAATTTCCCGGCCAACTTTAATGGCATCATCTGCCGTGAGAACCTCACCATCAGAACCGGGAACAACGGGTATGCCCAGTTCTTTGACTTTATCTTTGGCAGTGATTTTGTCCCCCATGAGACGAATATGGTCACCGGTTGGGCCGATAAAAGTGATATGATGTGCGTCTAAAACATCAACGAATTTTGCATTTTCAGATAAAAAACCATAACCCGGATGAACGGCATCTGCCCCGGTAATTTCACAGGCAGAGACGATGGCTGCTATATTGAGGTAGCTATCTTTGGCTGCAGGTGGGCCAAGACAGACACTTTCATCTGCGAGCCTAACATGCATTGCATTTTCATCTGCCGTTGAATGTACCGCTACAGTGGCAATGCCCATTTCTTGACATGCTCTTATAACCCGGAGGGCAATTTCACCGCGATTGGCAATGAGAACTTTTGAAACCATCAGGATATGTCTCAGCTAATAACCGCCAGCACTTCGCCGAATTCAACGGCTTGGGCATTGGCGACAAGTATTTGATCGATTTTTCCGCTTTTATGAGCAGTGATCGGGTTCATTGTTTTCATAGCTTCGACAATGAATAATGTTTGCCCTTCACTCACTTGATCTCCGACTTTGCAGAAAGGCGGCGCACCGGGTTCAGGGGATATATAAGCTGTGCCAACCATTGGTGACGTTAATGCACCGGGATTGGTAGATAAATCCGCGGGGGCATCGTCATTTCCTGCTGGTGAAGCTGGGGCAGCGGTTTGGGCTATGGGTGCTGCTGATATGGAAACACCACCTCTTGCGACACGGATGCGTGTATCGCCGCTTTCAATTTCGATTTCGCTCAACCCCGTTTCGTTAAGAAGGTCGGCGAGTTCACGAATTTTTTCGCTGTCAGATTTTTTAACCATTCTGGCGTCCTTTTTTTAAACCTATGATTGTGACAGATAATCAATAGCCATCAAATAACCTTGAGCGCCAAGGCCACAAATCAGGCCTTGTGCAGCAGGTGTGATGAAAGAGTGATGACGGAATTCTTCTCGTTTGAATAGATTTGAGAGATGCACCTCGACAACAGGAATTTCAAGAGCCAATATTGCATCTAGAATTGCAACTGACGTATGGGTATAAGCACCGGCATTGATAATAACGCCTGCGCCTGACTTCCTAGCTTCTTGAATAAGCTCCACGAGAGCACCTTCGTCATTTGACTGGTGGAATGAAACTGACAGGCCATGCTTTTCAGCATGTTTTTGGCACATGGCTTCTATGTCAGCCAATGTGGTTGTGCCATAAATTTCAGGCTCCCGCGTTCCCAGCAGATTCAGGTTAGGGCCATTTAATATGTATATGGTTTTAGCCATTTTTTCCCGAAAGAGGTTTAATTAGTAATAACTGATTCATGTTTCATACTACATCAGACAGTAAAATACGAGTAAATCAAGATTAATGAGTGGTCTTGATTATTTTGCCGCCACTATCTTGCAAATTTTATGAATAATAAGCAAACTCCGGCAAATTGGCACCTAAATAGCGCAAGAGCATAAGCAGGCATAAGATGAATATTGTTTTAAATGGTGAAGAGATAAATATAGCTGACAGCCTTAGTGTTATGGGATTAATTGATCTTTACGAATTGCCTGCAACTAAAGTTGCTGTTGAACGTAATCTGGAAATTGTTCCCAAATCAGCTTATGTAACCACCATGTTAAAGGAAAACGACACAGTTGAAATCGTTCATTTTATTGGAGGGGGATGAAATTATGCCTGATGCACCGCTTGAAATCGCAGGTCGAAAATTCCAGTCCCGTCTCATTATTGGCACTGGTAAATATAAAGATTATGCAGAAAATGCCGCCGCCGCAGAAGCCGCTGAAGCAGAGATTATCACTGTCGCTGTCCGCCGTGTGAATTTGACAGACCCTAATAAACCCATGCTTGTCGATTTTCTAGATCAGAAGAAATATACTTATTTGCCCAATACGGCTGGTTGTTTCACAGGTGAGGATGCTGTTCGTACGTTGAGGCTTGCCCGCGAGGCAGGCGGGTGGTCATTGGTCAAGCTAGAAGTTCTTGGCGATGAAAAAACACTTTATCCTAATATGCCAGAGACCTTAAGAGCTGCTGAACTTTTGTTAGCTGAAGGGTTTGAGGTGATGGTGTATTGCAGTGATGATCCAATTATGTGCAAACAATTAGAGGAAATGGGATGTTGCGCCATTATGCCATTGGGAGCACCGATAGGGTCGGGGCTTGGGCTTCAAAATCCGGTAAATATCAGATTAATCATTGAGCAATCAAATGTACCGGTTCTGGTTGATGCTGGTGTTGGTACCGCGTCAGACGCTGCCATTGCTATGGAACTCGGATGTGATGCCGTGTTAATGAACACAGCGATAGCTGAGGCAAAATCACCGGTTTTGATGGCGGAAGCTATGAAAAATGCAGTTATCGCAGGTCGCCAAGCATATCTTGCCGGTCGGATGCCGAAAAAGATGTACGCCGATCCAAGCTCACCACTTGCGGGCCTGATTTAGTTTGATGAACCTCTGATTTCATCAATCAAGCTCTGCATATCATCATAGCTTAATGCGCCGCTAAACAATTGATTATCAATAATAAATGCTGGCGTTCCGCTCACACCAAGGCTCTGTGCGAGATTCCTAACATCCTTAATGTGTGCATCAATGTCTTTATTCTTTCCGCGGGTAACAATCTCGTCTGCATTAAGTCCGTGTTTTTTGATCAGGCTTGAAAGAGCAGCGCCGCTAACACTGCCACGTGCATTGAGTAGATCTTGGTGAAGTGCAAAATATTTACCTTCCTCTTTACTTGCTAAAGCCACACGTGCAGCTTGTTCTGAAGCAGGGCCGAGGATTGGAAATTCTTTAAAAACTACACGAACATCAGAGTTTTTTTGTGTGAGTTTCATAATGTCCGGAAACGCCCGTTTGCAGTACCCGCAATTATAGTCAAAAAATTCTACAATAGTTATCGGTGCATCTGGACTTCCTATGCTGAAGTCGCGTTCATCATTATAAAGCGCATCACTATTTTTCTTTAGCATCTCGCTCTGACGTTTTTCATCTTCGGCAATAAGATATTTTTGAGTGTTCTCAAAAACTTCAGCCATTACATCAGGGTTTTCAAGCAAGTAGGTTCGGATGGCTTCTCCTAACGCATCTTGTGAAATGGGCGCGGTTTTATCTTCCGCACTCACATTCAAGGGCGCTATCATCCAGACAGCGAGAAAAAAAACTAAAACAAACTTTTTCATTACAATCTCCGGTCAGAGGTTAGCCATAATATCTTGTGCTTTGAGCCATTCCGGTGAATTTTTGGGAAGATATTTCATCGCACGGTGTGCATGCATAGAGGCTTTTTTAATGTTTCCAAGAATATAGTATCTTTCAGCCGTTGCAAGTTCTGCTCTGCCAGTATCGCCTAAAAGTGCATAGGCTGTTGCCATTTGGTAAAACGCGGTCATATTGTCTTCTTCTATCCTGAGCGCATTTTTGAGAATTCCCAGTGCTTCTTCAGCGGAAGATTTATTTTCGAGTGATAACAAAGATGTTGCCAGTCCAATTTGAAGCAGTGGCTCGTTAGGTGCGAGAGCAACACTTTTTCGGTAGGGGGTAATACTTTTATTTAGCTTGCCTGCTTCATAAAGTATTTGCCCCTTTAGTTCGAAGAAATAAGGGTTATTGGGTTGGCTGTTAATCAGTTTATCAACCAATTCAACCGCTTTTTGAGTTTCCCCATTTTTATAAAATGCAATGGCGCGTGCGTATTTGGCGGGTAGATTGTTTTGATTGGCGTATCTGCGAAAAGTCGTGCCAGGATGATCAAGAAAGCCATATATTTTAGCCTTAGCCATGTCATGTCTGAATTGCAGTTCGGGGCTGTCGGTCCGGTTGGTAAAGTCAGATGATTTCATTCCTTGGTCCAGAAAGTTCACACGGTCACGAGACAAAGGATGAGACCTTACATAAGGGTCCTGATGAACTCCCGATAGCGCTTCCTGATCAGCAAGTTCATCCATAAAATCGCGGATACCTTGGGCGGATTGTTCGGTCTTTTCCAATAGACGGAGTGCAATTTGGTCAGCGGATGCCTCTTGCGCTCGGCTGAAACTCAGAAAGCTTCCTTTTGCAATTTGCTGTCCACCGGTAATCAAGGCCATACCCGCATCTGCTTGACCAGCCGCCAGCGCTCCAACGCCAAGAATTGTCGCAAGTAACATGGGTCTGCTTGCTTTCGCCATAGCATCTCCAGTGCGAGCAAGGTGCCCCCCGACAATATGTCCAGTTTCGTGAGCAATGACGCCGATAACAACATTTGGCGTTTCGGCTTCTAGAATAAGTCCGGTGTGGAAATACATGTTTTTACCACCGGCTACAAAAGCATTTAATCTTTTATTATTAATAATCCCGATATGGACTTCATCGGGCTTCAATCCGGCAGCCAGAAAAATTGGCTTGCTGTAATCCAACAGCAGATTTTCTATCTCGGCATCACGAATAAACTGAGCCTTAGCATGCTGTGTTAGCAATAAAACAAGAAAAATAAAAATTGTGGTGTGCTTCTTTATCATCGAAAGCCACTTCATATTTTTGTTGATTTGATTTTTGCCATTATTGAGGCTGCATATTTTAATTGTCATTATTGCACGAGTTTAAGTCATTGGCTTATCTGGAGAATTAAACTGATAAGCTTGACTAGATTGTCTTATTAGATACAAAAACATACTATTTCGTACCATAGAACATTCTGTTCAAACATTAAAATTATGAGAGTTTTGGTGCCTATGACATCCTCATCTTTTTCCAACCGAGGCAATATTTCTTCATTCTTGGCTATGGATGTCATGCGTGAGGCGAATATACTGCAACAAACCGGGCAGGATATTTGTCATTTGGAGGTCGGGCAACCTTCAACTAAAGCGCCGCAAGTTGTGCTGGAGGCCGCCCGTCAGGCCCTTGATAACGAACTTATTGGTTATACTGATGCCTTAGGTCTTGCTGACTTAAAGCAAGCGCTTAGTGCTTATTACCTCAAGACTTACAAGGTTGATGTTTCACCCGACCGCTTCGTTATCACAACCGGATCTTCCGCAGGTTTTATTCTGGCATTTCTTGCTTGTTTGGATGCTGGACAGCAAGTCGCCATTACTTCACCCGGTTACCCCGCATATACAAATATTATCAAGTCGCTAGATCTTACACCTGTGACAATCCCTCTGTGTCATGAGAATAATTGGACGCTTACAGCTACCAATGTGCATGATGCAGAAAAAGCTCATGGGGGTATCGATGCTTTATTGATGGCTAGCCCGGCTAATCCAACAGGAACTATGCTAAGTAAACAGGCTTTAACAGATCTCTCTCTGGATTGCGCTAAAGCCGGGCGTTGGTTTTTCTCAGATGAGATATATCACGGGCTGACCTATTCTCAGGAGGCGATTTCGGCTTTGCAAGTTGCTGACCATGATCGCTTGATCGTGATGAATAGTTTTTCCAAGTATTTTTCTATGACCGGCTGGCGGATTGGATGGATGATTGTACCTTCAAAATTGGTGCGACCGGTTGAACGACTTCAACAAAACTTATTCATATCTGCCCCAACATTATCGCAATATGCCGCATGTGCCGCACTCACTTCAGCAGCTCAAGATGAACTAAAAAGGCATGTTGAGCTTTACCAAGATAATCGAGATAAGTTATTTGCATGCTTACAAGATAATGGCGTGACCAATATTGCACCCGCGGATGGTGCATTTTATCTCTATGCAGATTTGCACTCTTTATCGCCGTCTTTAGAAAGCGGAACATTTTGCGCCCAATTGCTTAAGGAAGCAAAAGTCGCGGCAACACCCGGCATGGATTTCGACAAAGACAGAGGCGCACGTTATGTCCGTTTTTCCTATGCGCGATCATCAGATGAAATTGATCGTGCCGTTAACCGCTTGAATGAATTCCTTGCTCGATTTCATTAAGGGTAAAGGGCTATCGACGCCACCATCCTGATCTTTTTTCTCCGTCAGGTACTTCAGTTTCCGCAGATTTAGTTTCAATATTATCGGACTGAATTGCCTCAATAGGAGGTTCTTGCGTTGATGGTACGTCAGACCCTGCCGCATCGTCTTTTGTACTGGCTTTTTTCCTTGGAGCGCGTCTCGGCTTTTTTGCTGCCGCTTTGGGTTTTGGGGTTTCTTCGGCTTCAGATATTGCTGAAGCAGCCTCATCAACAGTATCCTCTTGTTTCTTTTTCCGTGGTGCGCGTCTTGGTTTTTTTACGGGTTTGTCTGCTATGGCCTCAACAGTAAAGTCAGTAGAACTCTCTTCATTACTATTTCCTGAACTTTCATCTAGGCTTTGAGGCGCCGGGGAGGTGATAACCAGCCCATCATCTATGTCGTCATTTTGAGAGAACTCAAATGGCGGCGCCGGCGGCAGCTCTGGAGTTGATGCATTCTCACTATTGCCAGACGATTGTTCATTACCATTATTTGAGCCATCATTATCGCCTTGATTATTTTCATCATATTCGGATGAAGCTTTGCGACGTCTTCTTCCGCCACGACGACCCCGTCTCCGGCGACGTGGCTTGTCCTCATCATCTTCAATCCCATCAGAATGTTCCGACGGTCTATCATCGTCCTCCGTGCTGTCCGCATCACTAGAACTTGAAGTTTGTTGGTTATCGTCAGAATTTTCATGCGTATTATCACTAGAGGTGTCGCCACTTCCTCTTTTTCCGCGCCTACGACGTTTACGCCCGCGAGGCTCTTCTTCCACGCCGGGTGTAATTTCCGGATTACCGTCCATTCTGATCTGGTTGCTATTGCGGGATACAGCACTTGAAATGGACATTTCCATTTCATTAAGCGTCTCGTCAATGGATACAACAACGTGGCAGCCTGAATTGACCTCAATAGTTACGAGATGTGTTCGTTTGTGGTTTAGAATGTATTCCGCTACTTCGCGCGGCACTTTTACTTCGATTGTTTTGTCATCCTGATCCTTCAGGCTAACAGTTTCATGTTCAATCATTCGCAGTACGTGTAAAGCGCGACTTTCAATTGAGCGCACCATCCCTGTGCCATTACAATGACTACAGTGGTTTGAGCTTCCTTCAAGAACACCTGAGCGCATACGCTGCCTTGACATTTCAAGCAATCCGAAGGGGCTGATTTTGCCAACTTGAATCCGTGCGCGGTCTTTTTTAAGTGCGTCTTTAATCCGGCGCTCAACGGCTCTGTTGTTTCTGTTCTCATCCATATCAATGAAATCAATTACAAGCAGACCGGCAAGGTCACGCAGTCTCATTTGACGGGCAATTTCTGTGGCGGCTTCTAAATTTGTTTTTAAAGCTGTCTTCTCAACGGAATGCTCTTTGGTTGAACGACCTGAGTTTACATCAACCGAAACCAGGGCCTCGGTCGGGTTAATCACAAGATAACCACCAGAAGGCAAGGGTACGACAGGATTAAACATAGCGGACAATTGATCTTCAATGCCGGTTTCTTGAAACAAAGCTTCATCTTTTTTGAATAGTTTAATCTTTCGCGCATGGCTCGGCATGAGCAGTTTCATATATTCTTTGGCATTTTTATAGCTGTCTTCACCCTCGATAAGAATTTCTTCAAAATCCTTATGATATAAATCACGAATGGATCGTTTAATCAGACTGCCTTCTTCGTAGACGAGAGAGGGTGCGGAGCTTTCAAGAGTTAGCTCTCGGATGTTTTTCCACATCCGCATGAGATACTCAAAATCACGTTTAATCTCGACAGCGGTTCTTTGTGCGCCGGCGGTTCTGATAATCAACCCCATGCCTTGAGGCACGTCGAGTTTTTCAGTGATTTTCTTCAGTTTTTTTCTATCGCCAATATTATTAATTTTTCTGGAAACACCACCACCTTTGGCTGTGTTAGGCATCAAAACACAATAACGGCCCGCTAGAGAAAGATAGGTTGTCAATGCAGCGCCTTTATTCCCGCGCTCTTCTTTTACAGCTTGAACAAGAATAACTTGGCGGCGTTTGATAACTTCCTGAATTTTATATTTTCGTGAGAGTTGTCTCAGGCTTCTGGAACGTGAAGCTTCTTCATGGGCGTCACCGCCAATATCTTCAACATCCATTGTAGGGGTGTCGCCAGCATCTTCTCCGTTATCTTCACCATTATTATCATTCGATTTACCGGATGTTTCAATGAGGTCATCATTATCGTTATCTTCACTATGTGCTTGCGCTTGGGCTTGTATCAACTCTTCTCTATCGGAAAGAGGGATTTGATAAAAGTCAGGATGGATTTCATTGAACGCAAGAAATCCATGGCGATTACCACCATATTCAACAAATGCAGCCTGAAGTGAAGGCTCGACACGGGTAATCTGTGCGAGGTAAATATTGCCTCTTATTGGGCGTTTATTTTCGGACTCAAAATCAAATTCTTCGATCTGGTTCCCATGCATAACCACGACTCGGGTCTCTTCCGAGTGGGCTGCATCGATTAACATTTTTTCTGTCATAAATTTTTTCTCCGCAATCTAAGCGACGAGCGAGTAAAGTCTCAGCCAGCGGCTTAGTGCTATAGGTTAGGGTTTGCAATAGAAGTGCAGGATGGGATGACCTTAAGTCACTACCATTTGGGATATTTAAAAAATGTTCCATTTTCTTTTTAACCCTTAACGCTTCATTGCTTTGTATCTGAATGTGACTCCCCAGATGGGAGGTCATACATGCCGAAATTCATTTGTTAACCATTATTGCAAAAAGGTTTTTTGAGTTGTTCAAACACCTTTAGTCAAAAACGGATAGTTATTTTGGTAATTGGATTCCGTTCTAAACAAAACTGAATTATTACCGGCATAAACTGTTTAACCATAGGCCAAGAGCTTTGCAAGCGGATGACACGATTATTTAACGTTGATTTTTATAAAATTTTTGTATGATGCGAAAAGGTTCTGTGAGTCGTTAATGCATAAACTAAGAAGCATAATCATATTTATCGTCTTGCTGGTCTTAAACGCCGTTTTAAGTCCTGCACTGCCGCTTGCTTCTTTTTTGTTCTCAGCACAAGCCCAAACCCAATCCCCAACCTCTTCACCATTAACAGCTAAGAGCCTAAGATTGGGTGCGATTGATGAACACACAAGAGTAGTTGTCGAGTTTACAGGGGAGGTGGATTACAAACTTTTCACTTTATCGCGTCCCTATCGTGCCGTCATAGACCTACCTGAAACAAAATGGGACATCCCTGATGCAATTCAGGATAAGGGGCTGGTGTCTGGCGTACGGTTCGGATCCTTTAAACCGGGGCAGGGGCGTATCGTTGTTGATCTTCGTGGGCCGGTTAATGTGCATAAGCATTTTATATTACCGCCCTCAGTGGCTATTGAAAATTACCGTCTGGTCATAGATTTTGAACCGGCAACTATTGCTACTTTTCGGCAGTTAAAGCCATCTGTTTCTGAAACACAAACAGCCTCGATTGCTGCCCCCAATGTTCAGTCATTGCCAACAGTCGCGCCCTCACCAAAACCTTCATTAGAGCCTCAATACTCTGCACCATCAGGGGAATTTACGCCAAAGCCTCGCCCACGCAAAACCCGCAAAATTGTTGTAATAGACCCTGGACATGGCGGGGTTGACCCCGGAGCGATGGGCGCACGATCTCGTGAAAAAGACATCGTCCTCGCTTTTTCCAAAGAACTAGTTCGGCAACTCAAAGCCACACGCCGGTATGATGTATATTTAACTCGCTCAACGGATGTCTATATTCCGCTAAGACAGAGAGTCCAGATTGCTCGAAACCGCAAAGCTGATTTATTTATATCTATACATGCCGATGCCATAAAAAAGAAAAATATTCGCGGCCTTTCTGTTTATACATTGTCTGAAAAAGCTTCTGACCGTGAAGCAGCAGCTCTCGCTCGCAAGGAAAACCAGTCCGATATTATTGCCGGTGTTGATTTTGGTGACCAGTTGCCTGAGGTTGCAAATATCTTAATTGATCTTGCCCAGCGCGACACCAAAAATGCTTCCGTGAGATTCGCAGAAAGCCTTATAAGTTCTGCACGCGGGAAAACTATGCTTCTAGATAGAACTCATAGATTTGCTGGTTTCAGGGTTCTAAAAGCCCCCGATGTGCCTTCGGTTCTTGTTGAATTGGGTTTCATAACTAACCGTACAGATGAAAAACAGCTCACATCGAATAAATGGCGCGGCCGTGTTGCAACCGGCATGGTTGATGCAATAGATAATTATTTCCGCCCTAAATAAGCTGAAAATTTAATAATATTATGTCACAGGGTTGCCTTATTTGTGGTCTAACCAGACACTTGAAACGCGTACAGTTTGTACGTTCTTGTTGGAGTTGAGCTTGATACGCATTATCGGTTATTTATTTGGTCTGGGTCTCACTATGGCGGCGCTACTAAGTTTTTTCGCCGGTGTTTATCTATGGCGATTAAATAAGCAACTCCCTGACCATGATCACCTTGCTGATTATGCGCCGCCAATCATGACCCGTGTTCATGCTGCTGACGGTGATTTGATTGCCGAATTTGCCCAAGAACACAGGCTTTTTGTGCCAATTAGGGTTATTCCCAAAAGATTGGTTCAAGCGTTTTTATCCTCAGAAGACAAAAACTTTTACGAACATAAGGGCGTAGATGGGCTTGGCGTCGTGCGGGCAATGATAAAAAATGTGTCAAATATCACTCAAGGAAAAAGGTTAGAGGGCGCATCTACTATTACTCAGCAAATTGCCAAAAACTTTTTGTTGACCAGTGATGTCACCATTGAACGTAAATTAAAGGAAGCTGTGCTGGCTATTCGCCTAGAACGCACATTTTCAAAGGCAGAGCTTTTGGAGCTTTACCTTAATGAGATTTATCTCGGCATGGGAACATATGGCGTCGCTGCGGCGGCGCTCGCTTATTTTGATAAGCCATTGGATATGCTGACAATTTCAGAAGTGGCATATCTCGCGGCGTTACCTAAAGCACCAAATAATTATCATCCATTCCGTAAAACTCAGCGCGCATTGGCGCGTCGTAACTGGGTTATCGACCGAATGTATGAGAATGGTTACATCACACAGCTTGATGCAATGGTTGCGAAGCAAAAAGACCTTGGGGTTAAGTCTTCCGATAAAAAATCAAAATCAATTGATGCAGCTTATTTTGTTGAAGAAATTCGCCGACAGGCTTTCAATATGTATGGTGAAAGGCAGCTTTATGGCGGTGGTCTATCTATTCGTTCCACGCTGAATACGGATTATCAGCAATATGCTCAAAAAGCGCTGCGTGAAGGTTTATTATCTTACGATAAACGTTATGGCTGGCGTGGGCCAGTGAAGCAGGTTGCGTTAGAGGATACAGAAGATTGGGCACTGCCTGTTCAGGATGTTTCCATTCCTTCCGATCTTGCACCTTGGCGGTTAGCAATTATTTTAAAGGTAGAGGATGATCAAGCTGAAATAGGGTTGCGACCTCGTCGAACGGCGGCAGGTAAGTTTGAGGAAAAACGCGAAACCGGAAATATTTTTCTGGACGGGGTAAAATGGGCACGAAAATCAGTTAAGGGCGGACTTGGGCCAAACATCTCGTCTGTTAAAGATGTTTTATCTCCCGGAGATATTGTTTGGGTCGAGAAATCCGGTGCAGGATATATTTTACGCCAGATACCAGATGTGAATGGTGGTCTGGTAGCGATTGACCCACATACAGGCCGAGTGCTTGCTATGGTTGGTGGGTTTAGTTTTCAGGCCAGTGAGTTTAATCGCAGCACTCAAGCTAGCCGCCAGCCCGGTTCAGCTTTTAAACCTTTCGTTTATGCCGCCGCCCTTGATGCCGGATACACCCCAACAAGTCTTGTGCTGGATGCTCCATTTGTCATGCAACAGGGTAAGGATATGGGGCTATGGAAACCTGAAAATTATGGACGACAATTTTATGGCTTATCGACTTTACGTCTAGGCATTGAGAAGAGTCGGAACTTGATGACAGTCAGGCTTGCACAGCAAATAGGTATGCGTCCGGTCGTCAGCTATGCACGAAAATTTAATATTGTTGATCACATGCCGCCTGTGTTGTCGATGGCACTCGGGGCAGGTGAGACGACTTTAATGCGCCTTACGACTGCCTATGCCATGCTGGTGAATGGGGGTAAGCAAGTTTCTCCGACACTCATCGACCGCATTCAAAACCGATATGGTGAGACGATTTACAGATATGATGAACGTCCTTGTGTCGGGTGTAATGCGATCTGGACAGGGCAGGAAAAGCCTATTTTGCCGGATATACGAGAACGCGTTTTGTCGCCGCAGACTTCTTATCAAATTGTGTCCATGCTCGAAGGCGTCGTAAAGCGAGGAACAGGACGTTCTATTCGTTCGGTTGGAAAGCCTTTGGCGGGGAAAACCGGCACCACTAATGATAGTCGTGATGCATGGTTTGTCGGGTTTTCACCTGATTTAGCAGTAGGTGTTTATATCGGTTTTGATTCACCCAGAACGCTTGGTGAAGGGGAAACCGGCGGGCGAATAGCAGCACCGGTATTCAGAGATTTTATGACCAAGGCATTACGGGAGGCACCCGCAACGCCGTTTCGGATACCGTCTTCTGTTAATCTTGTCAGAGTTAACGCTCAGACCGGTAAACTCGCAAAGGCTGGGGATGGGTCAGTTATTCTTGAGGCCTTCAAAGTCGGCACAGAACCAGCCCCTGGACGTGCTCAAGCCGTTATTGGTCGTGGTGAAATCGCACCAAAATCAGAAAGTACAGAGAATTCAGCGATTGGTTCTGGCACGGGCGGTCTATACTGAAATTTATGATCAGGGCTTTACTCCTGACAATTCTGGATTTAATAAAACCTTTTGGGAAGAAGCTGTGAAAGCCGATATACAAGCGCAAATAGATAAGATTAAGCAGTCACTTGAACTGCTGAGGAGGCATCTTTGACTGGGATGCAGCGCTTAAGCGGCTAGAGGAATTAAACAGCAAAGCCGAAGACCCCGACTTATGGCAAGATCAGGAAAAGGCACAAGCGCTCATGCGTGAACGGACACGGCTTGACGAGTCAATTAAATCCGTCACGGAGGTTGAGCGAGAGCTAACTGATAATCTCGATATGATAGAAATGGCTGAAGCTGAGGGCGACGCGGATATAGTTGCTGAGAGCGAAGCAGCGATTTCTCGTCTTTTCTCACAGGCTGAGCGTATGGAGGTGGAGACACTACTATCAGGTGAGGCCGATTCCAACGACAGTTATCTTGAGGTTCATGCGGGTGCTGGCGGTACGGAGAGTCAGGATTGGGCGTCAATGTTATTACGGATGTATCTCCGCTGGGCTGAGAAAAAGGGATTTAAGACCGAAATTATTGAAGAGACGTCCGGCGAAGAGGCGGGCATTAAATCCGCGACGATAAAAATTTCAGGGCATAATAGTTATGGATGGTCAAAAACTGAGTCCGGTGTGCATCGTCTCGTACGCATTTCACCTTTTGACAGTCAGTCGCGCCGTCATACCAGCTTTGCGAGTGTTTGGTGTTATCCGCATGTGGACGAAAATATTAATATTGAGGTATCGGATGCAGATGTGCGGATTGATACATTCCGCGCCAGTGGAGCCGGTGGCCAGCATGTTAACACGACGGATAGTGCTGTACGGATTACACATAATCCGACAGGGATTGTTGTGCAGTGCCAGAATCAAAGATCACAACATAAAAATCGGGCAACGGCTTGGAATATGTTGCGCGCACGGCTTTATGAAATGGAACTCAAGAAAAAAGAAGAAGAAGCTAATGCCGCAGCCGAAAGCAAAACTGAAATTGGTTGGGGGCATCAAATTCGCTCTTATGTGCTCCAACCTTATCAGATGGTCAAAGACCTCAGAACCGGCGTGGAAAACGGCAATCCTCAAGCTGTCCTTGACGGTTCATTAGATCAGTTCATGGAGGCAGCGCTCGCTCAAAGGGTAAGCGGCGAGGCTGTTGACGTTTCTGATATAGATTAATTAATCGTTTGGCTGGATGGCTGTTGAGCCGTCTTATCCGAGTGCCCATTTGTTGCAGGCTTAGCATCTGTGCTTGTCGCAGGAACTTCCAATGGAATAGAAGCTTTAGCAAGAGGGTCTTTTTCACGATGAACAGAACCATTGAAAAAAGAGCCTGACTCGATTGCTAGCGCTTCATGGAAAATCTCACCTTCAACATGACTTGTTGCACAAAGATGTACCCGCTTGCCTAAGATTGTACCTTTTACGCGGCCACGGATAGTCACATCGTCAGCGGCAATCTCGCCCTTAACATTTGCAGACTCGCCGATAACAAGCTTGCTAGAACGCACATCACCATCAACATGCCCATCAATATGAATTTCACCATCAGCAAAGAGTTGACCCAGAACATTAATATCTGAACTCAAGATAGACGGCGCCGCTTTACCGGATTTACTAATTTTTGACGTGTTCACTTTTGTTGAACTCATCGGAAACTCCTATTGTCCGCCGGGTAAGCTACTTGAAAATAGATGCTTTCCAGCCTGCGTGAAATTCATTGGGTTTTGCACCTTATCTTTATACCAAATCTCGTAATGAAGATGTGGTCCGGTACTCCTCCCACTTGAACCTACCGTACCAACAACCTGATGGAAGTCAATTTTTTGTCCACGTTTCACTTCTATTGATTTGAGGTGGGCGTATCGGGTACGAAATCCATTGCCGTGATCAATTTCAACGGCCAAACCATAAGGGCCTTTGTGACCTGCTTTAAGGACCCGCCCAGGAAGGGTGGCATGTACTTTTGTGCCAGAGGGGGCGCCAAAATCAAGGCCCGCATGAAATGCACGGCGCTTGTTAATGGGGTCAATACGAGGTCCGAAATCACTTGTGGTTTTGTAATAATGGACAGGCACAGATAAAGGTAACTTCGCAAGAGACAGGTTTAAATTTGAAAGCTGTTCCAGATTGTTGGAAATACGCAACATCTGTTTAAATTTTGGATCCGAGCGATCAATATCCGCAACCATCGGAATGAACGGCCCGCCCGAAGCAATGGTGGACTCAGGTAAGATGCTTGCGATGAATTCTTCGGCATTAACTGTTTCAGTTGCATTAATTATCGCAGTTGCTTCCGCAATCTTTTGATCGGTGTTTTCTTCTAAAGCGTCAAGGAGTTCTTGCTGACGGATTGTAAGTCGTTGAACCCTGTCGCGGATATTGGCGGGGACATCCATAAAATCTTGCTTGGAAACAAAATCATTGTAATTGATTTCATAACTATCAGAGAGAATAATTTTGTCGGAATTGTTTACACCAGTATCAACACGACTTTGAAACTGGTCACTTTTATTTCCAATAGGTGAAGCAATTATATTCGTTCGTGATTTACTTCTAATAACGCGGCTGGATGCAACCGCGAATTTGGTTTTCATGTCTTCAAGTTGAGCGGTCACACTTGCATTTTTTTCAAAGATTTTTGTCAATTCGTTATGACGAAGCTCAAGTGTAGAGGTGATTTCTTTAAACCACTCCTGCGTGAGTTGGTGCTTCTTGTCTAATGAGTCGAGATTTGACTGCATTTGAGCCAGTTGAATTTCGTAATTCTGAACTGTTTCTTGTAATTTTTCATTTCTAAAGGCGATAATTTCATCTTGCATGCTGATGAAAGTTATCGAAACGATAAGGGTCAGAGCGATAACGATAGAAATAATGAGACCAGAAATTTGCATTCCAGTCGTCAGGGTAAAATATCTTACCGAGCCTTGGTTTCGAATATAAAGCTCTTTACTAGAGAAAATTTTTAATAAAAATTTGCGCACGATACTCGCCTTTAAATGACACAAAACTCGTTTTAGAGTAACACAAAGAAAGTAATTACATTATTTTTCAACATCTTGGAAACAAAAAAGTTATCTGTCGAATATGTAAAATGTTTCCGGCAGGCCAGCTTCTTCTCGTGCGGATTTATTAAATGGGGGCTTGATATTGCCTTTAAAATAAGTTTGCACAAACTTCTGATATTGAATTTGTGAATCTTTATTTTGTTTCTCGCATAGATATGAAAACCACTTGCTTCCAATGGCAACATGAGTTTTTTCATCTTCGTAAATGATGCCGAGGATGTTTGCGCTTTCATCATCGCCATTTTTGGTAAGCTTTTCAATCATTTGTGGGGTGACATCTAACCCTCTGGCCTCCAGAACCATAGGCACAATTGCAAGTCTCGCAGCAAGATTATCCGCAGTATTCTGAGCCGCTTCCCATAAGCCGTCATGAGCGGGCAGGGCACCGTAATAGCTTCCCAAAGACTTTAGCCGTCCTTGTAAAAGCATAAAATGCTTTGCCTCTTCGGCGCCGACACGAAGCCAGTCAGTATAAAACTCTTCAGGCATAGGGGTGTTTTTGAAGCGCCCGAGCAGGTCAAATGCCAAATCAATTGCGTTTAATTCAATATGTGCGAGCGCATGGAGCAGTCCAATACGCCCAGCAGGACCACCTGAACGTCTTTTAGGCATGTCTTTTGGGCTAAGAAGCTCTGGTTTTTCTGGTCTGCCGGGGCGTTCAGGCCATCCTTTGTTTACGAGCAGTGATGTTCTTTGCTTCCCTTTTTGGTGAGCGGTAAAAACATCAAGGGCGTATTGTGCCTTCTTTTCGGCATTACTGCAGAGTAACACGTCACGAGCTTGTTCTCTTAAGCTGATTTGAATGTCCGACATCTTTACGCTTTGTTCTAGCCAGCTTTTGCGGCTTCCAAAACGTCTGCCACATGGTTCTTGACTTTAACTTTTCGCCAAATTTTTTGGATTTTACCCTTTTCATCAATCAGAAAAGTGGCGCGTTCAATACCCATATATTTCTTACCATACATATTTTTTTCAACCCAAACTTCATATGCATTAAGCACCTCATGATCTTCATCACTGCCGAGTAGAATTTTAAGATTATGTTTGTTCTTAAATTTTTCATGCTTGGCAACTGGGTCCGCTGATACTCCAAGAATCGCAGTATTAACTTTCTCAAAGTTTTTGATTTGCGAGGTGAAGTCCAACGCCTCGGTGGTGCAACCGGGGGTATCGTCTTTAGGATAAAAATATAAGACGAGTTTTTTGCCTGCATAATCAGAGAGTTTGGCTTTTATGTCGCCATCACATGCGAGGTTGAATTTTGGCGCTTTTGTACCTTCGGTAAGGGGCATGATGATTTGTTTCTCCTTTAGTAATGAGTGTTATAGTAATTAAGTCAAATAGGACTGTGAATCAATCTTTGACAACATTATGAGCTGGGTGAGCTGGAATTGTTAAATAACTTAAGAAATTATTTTTTGTCGCTAACGACTTTTTGGCCATTAAGAATATTATTTCTTCTTGTTTTGCTGCTTTCTCTTATCACTGTCGGTTTTCTGGTGCGTCTTTCCATTAGCCCTCTAAGCCTTGATCGTTCAGGGTCAGTGATAAATTATTTTATTGAAAAATCGGATTTGATAAGCACGGCGAACCTTAAACAGCTTACACTTTATTACGATTTAGATCTCAGGAGTCTGGCAATCACAGCCGGCACTGCTGAAGTTCGAATGATTAGCGGAAACCAATACAAGCTTGACCAGGTCAATCTTAGTATCAGTACACAAGCTTTTTTAAATGGTCTTAAATTTGTTCCAAAGACAATAAGAGCCGAAAAGGTTTATCTGAGCATTATCAGTCAACAAAAGTTTGAGCAAAGAGCTGGCGATGAGACTGGGGGCGTAAAAGGTGTCGACCCCAAAACACCTTTTCCTCAGATTGGTGATATTCTTAAAACTGTAAGGGATTTTCAAAGTGGCAATGATTTACCTTATATAGAAAGCATCCACTTTCCTGATATTCGACTATTGGTAATGAACGAAACCACAGGGGAAAGATATGAAACAAGTGGCTCTTCAGTTTTCTATAAAAGTGTGCCTGATATCCGCCAAGCAAATGTTAATCTGGCAATCAACGAAACAGGCCTCGAAAGCCGTTTAACTTTCGAGCTTTACCAGCCCTTCTCAGCCGCGGGGCATGGAGCTTTAAAGTTACAAAATATTCGTCCGGTATTATTAAGCTCAATTTACCCTTTTGCTTCTGTAATGGATCGCCTGAATGTGCCGATTGATGGACAGATTGATTTTACATCCAATGATCAAGGTGAGTTTTCTCGGGCTGAAGTCAGGTTTGATTTTGCAAGAGGTAATATGCAAATCGGCAGCAAAAACCTTCCTGTGCGAAAGCTGGGTCTTAGGGCTGCCTTAGATTTAAAAGCCGGAGATGGCGAAATATCTCAGTTGGATTTTGATGTTGGCCCGCATCAGGGGGCGTTTTCAGGCCAAGTCAGGTTTGAACGAACTCTGCTTAACCAGTTGGACTTTATCTCGGGAAATTTATCCGCAGATGTCATTGCCTTGTCTTTTGACAATGCCGGAGGAGATATGTTTTCGCCGGATGATTTGACTTTAAGTTTTGAAGTTAATTTGCCCAGCGCTCGTTTGGACATAACTGAGATTAAATTTTCTAGTGGTGGAGGCGTGTTGGGGGCTGGCGCTGAAATATTTTATGATCAATTGGATTTGCCTATTATTTTTACAGGGCATCTTAACAATTTACCTGTCGAGAGTTTTAAAAAGCTTTGGCCGAATAATCTATTAAAAAACACAAGAGGATGGTTTTTCCGAAATGTTCATGAGGGTGTTATGACCCGCGGTAGAATGACGATGGATACGACTTTTGAGCGCCTCAGAAAATCCAGGAAAGGGGAGAGGTTATCAGAAACCGATTTATTCGTTGATATTGATATCGAAAAATCCAGTCTAAACTACTACAGCAAGTTACCTGCCATGTACGATATTGACGGTAAGCTACTTATTAAAGGCAGTCGTTTGGAAGTGAAGGTGCAAAATGCTCTGTTGCCCTCACCAGGTGATGCCCCCATTCGAATAAAGGGAGGCAATGCAGTAATCCCTGAAAACCATATCCGCTATAGCGATATAATCGTGACGGCCAAGATGGAGGGGTCCACACCAAATATTTTGAAGTATATTGATCAAGATCCCCTTCGCCTCATGCGTGGATTTGCCTTTGAGCCTGACACGATACTTGGAAATTTTAATGGTTTGGTTCGGTTGCAATTTCCGCGATTGAAACAACTTCCACTTAATCGCATAAGTGCCAAAGTAGATGCACAGATTAGTGATTTTGTATTGACAACACCTGTTGCTGGCTACCGTCTTGATGCCGATCAGTTACAACTTAAAGCGACAAATGACCAGATTTATGTGACCGGCGAAGCGCGAATTAATACTGTACCTTCGCGAGTGGAATGGTCAGAAAAAATACAGAAAAAAGATAGTGAAAATATTGGCTTATCAACGATTATTAATATTTCAAGTGAAGTTAATGAGCAGCATCTGATTGCTTTGAACATGGACTCTTTATCCTCTCGCATACGTGGATATGTACAGGCCGATGTAACCCTTTCGGGCAAATTAAATAATTTTACTCGGTTAGAAGTTTCGGCTGATTTGTCCAAAGCAAAGGTGAGTTTTTCACCTCTCAATTATATCAAACCCATAGATACGCCTGGTACCATAAAACTGCGAACAGACTTTGCTAAACAAGGGCGTGTTAAAGACACAATAATAGACTTTAAACTTCCTGATTTTTCGACACAGGTTGAATTAACTTATGATACTTTTCTCACCAGATTAAAGATATCTCCATTTGTAATTGAAGATAAATATGATTTTTCATTATCGTTTGACGAAAATGAAAACCTCCATGAAATTTCGATTCAAGGAAATTTTTTCGATATCTCTGCACTGACTAACCCGACTGATTTCGGTTTGCCGGATGGCATTATGGTGACACAAAAAAAAGGTCAATCGCCTTTTGACTGGGTTAATAAGCTTGGTGGAAATCTATCAATCAAAGTCGATGTTGATAATTTGCTTATGAATAATGGCATTATTTTGAAGGGTTTGTCTGCGGTTGTCGAAAGACATGACAATATTTTTGAGAAAATTGTTTTGAATGGTTCATTCACAGAAAACAATCGCCTTAGTTATGTTCTCTATAGAGATGAAAACCTGAAGCGTCATATATCTCTTGAAGTCCCCAAAGCAGAATATTTCTTTAATGGACTTGGGTTCCTTGATGGCATTGAGGGCGGTTATATGAGCTTGAATGGAACAATTCCGGATACATCCCCGGATGATGGTTCAGGGCTTGCCACTGATGAAATACTCGCTGAGGGTTATGCTTATCTTGTGGACTTCAGCATGAGAGATTTACCGGTGTTGGCGCGAATTTTGTCACTTGGCTCATTTCAGGGTATTTCTGATATTCTTAGCGGCGAAGGCCTTAGGTTTGACGGTGCCGAAATGCGATATCGCCTTACGCCAGAAGAGTTTAAATTTATCCGCTTGAAGGCCAATGGGCAATCAATGGGGCTGACATTAGACGGACAAATTAATCTGCGTAATACTCAGGCAAATTTAGGGGGGAATATTTATCCGGCTTATTCCCTGAATTCAATTGTCGGCAATCTGCCGGTTGTTGGGCAAGTGTTGACAGGTGGGCGTGAAGGGGTTGTTGGTATTAGCTATGATCTGAAAGGCCCACTCTCTAATCTGAATGTTAATGTGAATCCGTTATCCATACTGGTGCCGGAAGTGTTGAAAGAAATCGTTTCCGTCAGATCCACGCGCTAATATCTAAACAGGTTTTAAGAGAACGTGTTTTTTCTTGCCAGATGACAGCTTAATTGTGCCGTCATTAACAGCATGTTCAGGTGTGATTTGGAGCTTTATATCACTGACAGTAGCATCGTTTAACTTTGCACCGCCACCTTGAACCAGCCGACGGGCTTCACTGTTAGAGCTTGCCAGCCCTGCCATTACAAAGGCTTCAAGAATACCGATACCCATCTTTAAACTTTCAGCAGACATATCAATAGTAGGTAAATTCTGGCTTGTGCCACCTGCTTCAAACGTTTCAGTAGCTGTTTTAAGGCAATCTTGCGCGGCTTCTTCCCCGTGCACTAAAGCCGTTGCTTGTGTCGCAAGAATTTTTTTGGCTTCGTTTAACTCGGCACCTTCTAGTTGTTCAAGGCGTGCAACTTCATCAAGAGGGCATTCGGTAAATAGTTTTAAAAACCTACCGACATCCGAGTCCTCAGTATTCCGCCAAAATTGCCAGTACTCCCATGCGCTGAGCATATCGGCATCGAGCCAGACTGCACCCTGTGCGGTTTTACCCATTTTCGCACCAGAGGATGTGGTGAGGAGTTCAGTTGTCAGAGCATAGAGCTGTGCCTGGTCTGTTCGGCGTCCAAGTTCAATGCCATTAATGATATTGCCCCATTGATCTGATCCACCCATCTGTAAAGTACAGCCATGACGACGATACAATTCTAGGAAATCGTATGCTTGCAAAATCATATAATTAAATTCAAGAAATGAGAGTGGCTGCTCGCGGTCAAGCCTGAGTTTGACAGAGTCAAAGCTCAGCATTCTGTTTACTGAAAAATGACGTCCGTAATCCCGTAAAAAAGAGATGTAATTTAATTCAGAAAGCCAAACATCATTATCCAACATAATGGCATCTGTTGGGCCATCTCCGAATGTAAGAAATTTTTCAAAAACCTTCTGAATAGATTTTTTATTGGCTTCAATATCATCTTCAGTGAGTAATTGTCGGCTTTCATCCTTACCGGATGGGTCGCCAACCTTGGTCGTTCCGCCACCCATCAGAACAATCGGTTTGCCACCAGCTTGCTGAAGTTTGCGGAGCATCATAATAGAAATTAAATTCCCGACATGCAGACTTTTTGCTGTGCAGTCATAACCTATATATGCCGTCACAATTCCATCGGTTGCGGCAGCGTCCAGTCCGGCCTCGTCGGAGCATTGGTGAATATATCCACGAGACGACATTAGATTAAGGAAATTTGATTTAAATTCTGTCATGATGTGAATGGGTAAGACAAGCGGCCTTATTGGTCAAGAACGGAAACAACATGGTTAACAACATAATTCCAAAAAGGTCGGATAACGAGATGAAATCGTTAACGGCTATTGGGCTTATGAGTGGCACATCAATGGATGCGATTGATCTGGCTATCATCGAAAGCAATGGCGGTGATGAGATTAATTTTGGACCATCGGGGAGTGTGGCCTATTCAATGGCGGAACGTGGTCTACTAGAGTCTGCTATGCAAAAAGCACGCTTATGTGAAGGGCCGGTGCCTCTTACCGGTATTTTCGCCGAAGCCGCAGGCCTTGTGACTCAAAAACATGCTTACGCAGTTAAGGCGTTTCTAAAGGAACATGGTCTTTCCGCACGAGAAATTGATTTGCTGGGCTTTCATGGGCAGACGATTTTGCACCGACCTGACGAGAAATATAGTTGTCAAATTGGGGACGGGCGAGCATTGGCGCGATTGACCGGGATAGATGTTATTGGTGATTTCCGTTCGGCAGACATGCAAGCAGGGGGGCAGGGTGCGCCTCTTGTACCGCTATATCATAAGGCTTTGAGCGCCAAACTTTTAGGCAAAGAGAATATTGCCATTCTCAACCTTGGCGGGGTTGGTAATATCACATTTATAAATGCCAAAGGCATTCTCGCTTTTGACACGGGCCCTGGTAATGCTCTGCTTGATGATTGGATGATGACACACACTGGACGCCCACTTGATGCCCAGGGTGAAACGGCCCGTACCGGGGTGGTCGATGATGAGCTTTTAGCGATTTGGATGAGCCATCCTTATTTTGATAAAGGCGCACCTAAATCTTTAGACCGTCAGGGCTTCGCAACATTGGGGCTTGAAAATTTATCACTTGAAGATGGTGCCGCGACACTGACGGCCTTTACTGTGAATTCTATTTTAAAAGCCGAGGGCTTGCTGGAAACAACTCCCACGACATGGATTATATGCGGCGGTGCGCGACATAATAATTTTATGATGGATTATCTGTCTCGTGTGCTGAGAGGAGAAGTCATGACGGCTGAAGCCGCAGGTTGGCCGGGAGACGAGCTAGAGGCGCAGGCCTTTGCATGGCTTGCTATTAGGTCGCGCTATGGGTTGCCTCTAACTTTGCCTGAAACGACTGGATGTGCACAGCCGACAATTGGGGGTGTTTATTATTCGTCCTGAGATGGCTCTTCCTCGGGGGAAGGTGCCGGCTCAGCAACCGGGCTTTCAGGAATTACAAGGCGCTCATCTAGATAATCATTAACTGTCTTATCCAGCTCTTCCAAATGGTCATTATAAAAATGATTGGCACCATTGATGTTTTTATAAGTGATTTCAATTCCCTTTTGCGCTTGCAGTCGTTCTACCATTTTTCCAACACTCTCCGTATCGACGATTTTGTCTTCGTCACCATGAACAATCAATCCTGAAGACGGGCAGGGCGCGAGAAAACTAAAATCATGAAGGTTGGCTGGGGGCGAAACAGATATAAAGCCGTTAATTTCTGGGCGGCGCATCAATAATTGCATACCAATCCATGCGCCAAAAGAATAACCAGCCAGCCAGCATTGCTTAGCATCAGGGTTAAAGCTTTGAAGCCAATCCAGCGCAGCGGCGGCATCGGATAATTCGCCAATTCCGTGATCATAACTTCCCTGACTTTTCCCAACACCACGAAAGTTAAACCTTAATACCGTAAACCCTCTGTTCAGAAATGATTGATAAAGCTGATAGGTAACAGGGTTATTCATATTTCCGCCGAGTTGGGGCAGAGGATGGAGTATCAGCGCCATCGGCTTCCCCTCAGTCGCCTTTTGAACATAACGACCTTCGAGGCGTCCATCTGGGCCGTTAAAGATAATTTCTGGCATTTATAGGGTCCATTTTGAAAGTAAAAAATTAGATATGCACAAACTTGACTAATCCAGTCAGGATTACTATATAAAACTTGAAATGTGTTTAGCACAGACCAGCCCATGAAAATCAAGCTTTTTAATAATTTATTTGTAGGAACATAGGGTTATGAAATTATCCACGCGCGGAAGATATGCCGTAATGGCCATGACGGACCTTGCTCAGCATTACTATGCCGATAAATCGCGTGATGAGTCTGCGCTTACCAAACCTGTTGCATTAACGATGGTAGCCGAACGCCAGCAAATATCTTTACCCTATCTGGAACAGATATTTCAGGACTTGAGGAAGTTTGGTCTTGTTGAAAGCGTCAGAGGTGCACATGGTGGTTTTCGTTTATCTCGCTCGCCGCAAGAAATTTGGATTGGGGATATTATCTCCAGTGTTGAAGAAGTGGTTGATATCACCCGTTGTCAGACCTCCGACGGCTGCTTAAAAGGACATGCGCGGTGTCTGACCCATGATTTATGGGCGGATTTAACTAGCCAGATTGACGGGTTTCTTAACAGCGTATCTTTGAATGATGTTATTTCAGGCAATACAGGCAAACCAACAAATGGGTCTGCGCAAGTATCGGCACATCTGTCATGACCCAACGTGTTTATCTTGATCATAATGCGACGGTCCCGATTAGACCGGAAGTGCTGGATACTATGTCTGAAGTTTTACAGATTGGTGGAAACGCCTCATCTGTTCATGCCGAAGGTCGTAAAGCCCGGCAATTTTTGGAAGTTGCTCGAGAGCAAATAGCCCTTTTTGTAGATGGTGAAGCTGGAGGTGTTATTTTCACAGGTGGTGGAACTGAGGCATGCAATTTGGCTTTGCAAACAAGAAAAGCGCCTGCAGGTAATATCACCCGCATCATTGTTTCTTCTATCGAGCATGCCGCTGTTTTGGCTCCGCTTGATGATTTAGCCGAATATTCGAATATTACTGTGACGCATCTTCCAGTGTCAGGGCAGGGCATTGTTGATTTAAATGCGCTTTCTTTGGCTCTGGAGGACCCATCCCCCGCATTGGTAGTTGTGATGGCTGCAAATAATGAAACGGGGGTGGTTCAGCCAATTGGTGAGATTGGCGCGATGGTTAGGGCTCATGGCAGTTTATTCTTCTGCGATGCTATTCAAGCTGCGGGCAAAATTCCACTTTCCATGAAGGATATGAATATTGATATTCTTAGCCTATCAGCGCATAAAATCGGTGGCGCGGCGGGTGTCGGTGCATTGGTTGTGCGTGACGGTATTGTTTTAAACCCACTTATTAGAGGTGGTGGTCAGGAATTGCGCCGCCGTGCAGGAACAGAAAACCTTGCTGGATGTGTCGGATTTGGTTTGGCGGCGCGTCTCGCAAAGCAAGGGCTTTCTTCTTATTCAAATCTATCGACATTGCGCGATGATTTGGAAAGTCAACTTGTCGCTGCTTTTCCTGAAATTTCTATTTTTGCCGAAAGTGTGGAACGGCTTCCTAATACGAGTTGTTTTGCATTGCCGGATATGCGCTCAGAAACCATGATTATGTCATTGGATCTTGCGGGTATCGCAGTGAGTTCAGGTGCAGCTTGTTCCAGCGGCAAGGTGACGCGGAGTCATGTCCTTGAAGCTATGGGTGTCCAGCACAATCTATTAGAGGGTACCATACGTATCAGTTTTGGGCAGACCAATACGGCCTCGGATATCAACCATTTAATTTCAGCCTTGAAAGGTCATGTAGATCTTTCTCAACCCCAACTTCAGTCAGCGAACCGGATGTAGCTTTATGAGTCAGGCAAAACAAAATATTGAAAAAGAAACCGTCGAGAAGGTTCAAAGCCTAGCGGGGGAGAAGTATAAATATGGCTTCTCTACTGACATTGACAGTGAGAAAGCACCCAAAGGTCTCAATGAAGATATCATCAGATTCATTTCAGCAAAAAAAGAAGAGCCGGAATGGCTGTTGGAATGGCGCCTAGATGCTTTCGAACGTTGGTTAACTATGAGCGAGCCTGAATGGGCCATGGTGGATTACCCTCAGATTGACTATCAGGATTTATATTATTATTCCGCGCCTAAAAGTATGGATGACCGCCCCGAAACATTGGATGAGGTGGATCCTGAATTGCTCAGAACTTATGAAAAGCTTGGTATTCCTTTATATGAGCAAGAAGTTCTTGCTGGTGTTAAAAACAGAGTAGCGGTAGACGCCGTTTTCGACAGTGTATCTGTCGCAACCACATTTAGAGAAGAGCTTGCTACTGCGGGCGTGATATTCTGCTCTTTCTCCGAGGCGGTAAAAGAACACCCGGAACTGGTAAAAAAATACCTAGGCACGGTTGTACCAAAATCCGATAATTACTTCACGGCTCTAAATTCCGCTGTATTTTCTGACGGGTCATTTGTTTACATTCCACCCAACACACGCTGTCCGATGGAGCTATCGACTTATTTCCGGATTAATGAGCCCAATACGGGTCAATTTGAGCGGACACTCCTGATTGCCGATAAAGGGTCATATGTCAGTTACCTTGAGGGTTGTACAGCGCCTATGCGTGATGAAAATCAACTCCATGCGGCGGTTGTTGAACTTGTGGCGTTAGAAGATGCTGAAATTAAATATTCCACGGTTCAAAACTGGTATCCTGGTGATGAAGAAGGCCGTGGCGGAATTTATAATTTTGTTACTAAACGGGGCGACTGCCGCGAGAATAACGCCAAGATTTCATGGACACAGGTTGAAACTGGATCGGCAATCACTTGGAAATACCCTTCCTGCATTTTGCGCGGCGATAATACTGTTGGTGAATTTTACTCCATTGCTATTGGTAATAATTATCAGCAAATAGACAGTGGCACGAAGATGATACATCTTGGAAAGAACACATCTAGCCGCATCATTTCCAAAGGTATCTCAGCAGGTAAGTCCTCAAATGCTTATCGCGGTCAGGTGAGTATTCACCGCAAAGCTGATAAGGCTCGCAATTTTACGCAGTGTGATAGTTTGCTGATTGGGGATACCTGTTCAGCCCACACAGTGCCATATATCGAAACCAAAAACCCCTCGGCCATTTTGGAGCATGAGGCCACAACGTCCAAAATCAGTGATGACCAATTATTTTATTGTCAGCAACGTGGTTTGGATGCGGAGGAAGCTGTTTCTCTTATCGTTAATGGTTTTTGTAAAGATGTTCTGCAACACCTGCCCATGGAGTTTGCCGTTGAAGCGCAAAAGCTTGTCGGCATATCACTGGAAGGAAGCGTTGGATGAGTGCTTTGCTTGAAATTAAGAATCTACATGTTTCTGTCGCCGACACGGAAATTCTCAAAGGTCTGAGTTTAAGTGTCTCTGCTGGTGAAGTTCATGCAATTATGGGGCCGAACGGTTCCGGTAAGTCCACGCTTTCATATGTTCTTGCGGGTCGTGATGGTTATGAAATCACAAATGGCGATATTTTGCTGAATGGTGTCAGCCTTAAAGGCATGAACCCCGAGGACAGAGCCATTGCGGGATTATTCCTTGCCTTTCAATATCCGCTTGAGATCCCCGGCGTTACAAATATGACCTTTTTGAAAACATCTGTGAATGCTGTGCGGCGCGGACGTGGCGAAGAGGAAATGGATGCAGCGAGCTTCCTGCGTTTTGTCCGAGAAAAGGCGAAAGCCTTGCGACTGGATGATGACATGTTGAAGCGTCCGCTCAATGTTGGTTTTTCTGGCGGCGAAAAGAAGCGGAATGAAATTTTACAAATGTCAGTGCTTGAGCCATTGATGGCAATATTGGATGAGACAGATAGCGGGCTGGATATTGATGCCCTTAAAACTGTGGCTGAGGGCGTGAATGCTTTGCGGGATACTCAACGAGGCATGCTTGTTATCACGCATTATCAACGTCTGCTGGATTATATCAAACCTGACATTGTGCATATTTTGGCTGGGGGTCAGATTGTCAAAACTGGCTCAGCTGAACTTGCTTTGGAGCTCGAAAAATCTGGTTACGCCGATTATGTGGGCGAAGTGGTGGCCTAGATGGAAGCATGTAAATCATGACCAGTTTCAATCATATGCAGCAAGAAGCGAAAGAAATTTTCGCTGCGAATGGCTGGCCGAACAAAAGGAATGAAGATTGGCACTATACCGATCTTTCAGCTCGTTTGCCTTCGTCTTTTCAAAACCAGTCGCTTGAGCTTTCTGAAGATGTTCGTCTAGATAAGCTCACATGCGATATTGAGGATGCGCTTCAGCTTGATTTTATCAATGGACTATTGACCGAGGTGGAAGAACTGCCTGACGGGCTTGAGATTAGTGCGCTCATAGATCACCCAGAACTTGTTCAACAGTCTGACGAAGATGTTACTGATCCGCTTCTATATGCCAATCTCGCTCATCTTGAAACGGGTATTGTGATTGATGTTTCGCAGGTTATTGAAGAGCCTATGGAAATTCATTTTCATAACACTTCTTCTGAAGAGGCTTCCTTTGTGCGTATCGTCTTTCGTCTCGCTGAGGGGGCAAGCCTTACATTGCTAGAAAGTCATAGTGGCTGGGGGCATACTCAACTTGTTAGCGATGTCTATCAACATGAAGACAGTATGCTCCGGCATTTAAGATTGCATCAGGCCGAGGACACACAAGTTTCCTTGTTGCTTAATAGAGTTTCTCTGGATGCGCGGGCGCAATATCATAATGTTGCTATTAGTTTGTCTGGGGGTCTTGGACGTCTTGAAACCCGGGTAACATTTAATGCCCCTGGGAGTCATGCAGGTCTTGCGACTGCGCTTCTTTCGCGTGGTAAGCAACATATTGATATCACGACACGGCTAAACCATCTTAGCGCCGATACAACCAGTGACACAGTTGCCAGAACTATTTTGGATGATGAGGCATGTGGGATTTTTCAGGGCAAGGTGATTGTTCATCAAGATGCCCAACGTGTGGAAGCAACGCAAAAATCTGATGCGCTAATGTTGTCAGCCGATGCGATGATGAATGTGAAGCCTGAGTTAGAGATTTATGCTGATGATGTTGCTTGTGCTCATGGTTCAGCGATTGGAGAGATTGATCATGAAGCATTATTCTTTCTCCGTAGCCGAGGCATTGGCGAAGAGGCAGCGCGCATCATGTTAGTTGAAGGTTTTGTTTCTGAAATTTTGGGACGTCTAGATGATTTTGCGGCAGGGGCTGTCTTGCAAGAAAATTTGTTGAAGCGTGTTGCAACATTTTTAAAGAAGAGTGCGTAAGATGCAGGTAACTGAAGTAATGGCAACAAATACGATGTTTGATGTCCAGAAAGTTCGGGCAGATTTTCCAATTCTGTCAATGGAGGTTTATGGGAAGCCTCTGGTTTATCTCGACAATGCTGCTTCAGCACAAAAACCTCTTCAGGTAATGAATGCCATGAATGAGGCAATGACCTCCGGCTATGCGAATGTGCATAGGGGGCTGCATTATCTCTCAAATAAAGCCACGGATGATTTTGAGGTGGCCCGAGAAGATGTCCGCCGCTTCTTGAACGCGCCGTCACTTGAGGAAGTTATTTTTACAGGTGGAGCGACTGATGCCTTAAACCTCGTTGCCCAATGTTACGGTGCTGACCATATTGGCGAGGGGGATGAGATTATCCTCTCTGAAATGGAGCATCATTCTAATATTGTCCCTTGGCATTATTTACGAGAACACAAAGGCGCGGTTATCAAATGGGTGCGTGTCAATGATGATGGGTCCTTTGATATGGAAGATTACAAAAATCTTCTTGGGCCAAAAACCAAATTTGTTGCGTTGACACAAATGTCCAATGCTTTGGGAACGGTTACCCCAATGAAAGAAATCATCCGCTTGGCTCATGAGCATGATGCCCCGGTTTTGGTGGATGGTTGTCAAGGTGCAGTGCATCTTGAAACGGATGTTCAGGATCTTGATTGTGATTTTTATGTTCTATCCGGGCATAAGCTTTATGGTCCGACAGGCATCGGGGCTTTATACGGCAAAGCCGACTATCTTAACAAAATGCGACCCTATCGAGGGGGTGGGGAAATGATACGTGAGGTCACACTTGATAATGTGACTTATGGTGATTTGCCTCACAAATTTGAAGCCGGTACCCCCCCTATTTTAGAGGTCATCGGTCTGGGTGCAGCCCTTCGTTATATTGAAAGCTATGGTCGTAAAGAAATTGCAGCGCATGAACACGACCTTCTAGAGTATGCAACCCGCCAAATGACTGAAATAAACAATTTGTCGATTATGGGTACGGCGCCTGAAAAGGGCAGTGTTATTTCTTTTACTATTAAAGATATTCACCCGCATGATCTGGCGACAGTGATTGATCGTTCAGGGGTTGCTGTGCGTGCTGGACACCATTGCGCTCAACCGCTTATGAAACGATTTGGCGTGACAGCAACGGCGCGCGCTTCTTTTGCAATGTATAATACGCGTGATGAAATTGACTCGCTTGTCGAGTCCATTCACAAAGCTATAAGTTTTTTTGGGTGAGATAATGTCTGAGAGCACACAAGATAAAGACATGCCAGTTATTGATACTTCAGCTGAAGCTCAAGTTGCTCAGACACCTTCTGTTTCAGTTGAAATGCCTGCTGAAAGTAATGATGAAACTGCTGCCCCTGAAATTTCTCCTGAAATGCAGGCTCTAACAGATGAAATCGTCGGCGCTTTGAAAAGTGTATATGACCCTGAAATCCCAGTTGATATTTACGAGCTTGGCCTGATTTATCGTGTAGAGGTTACCGATGACAGGGATGTAAATATTGATATGACCCTAACAGCACCCGGATGCCCGGTTGCCGAACATATGCCGGTTTGGGTTCAGGATGCTGTCAGTGCCCTTGATGGCATTGGTGATGTGAAGGTAAATATGGTTTTTGAGCCACCTTGGGATCCAAGTCGTATGACCGATGAGGCCCGAGTTGCACTTAATATGTTTTAGGTATAGGGGTAGATAATGAACCAAACTCTTCAATTGCCAAAAACAATTACACTTACAGATGCTGCGGCTGATCGCGTAAAGCACATTATGGCGCAGTCGGATGAAGATTATCTTGGGGTGCGCCTCGGTCTTAAAAACGCGGGTTGCGCAGGCATGGAATATACAATGGAATACGCCACCGAAATCATGCCTCAAGATGAAGTTGTTGAGGATAAGGGCGTTACAGTTTTGGTCGACCTCAAAGCAGTTCTGTTCCTAATAGGCACGGAAATGGATTTTCAAACTGAAAAACTTGCTTCGGGATTTGTGTTTAATAATCCTAATCAAACTGATGCTTGTGGTTGTGGAGAAAGCGTTACATTGACACCTGCGAAAACACCTAATTAAAGAAAGAATAAAATGGGGACTGTCAGTTTAAAAAGCATTCTCGATATTGAACAAATTGATGATTTGATTTTCCGCGGATTTACGCCGCAAGGGGGAACAGGTCGAGTCTATGGCGGTCAGGTGATTGCTCAAGGCCTCTCTGCCGCTTCCCATACAGTCGATAATAGACCGTGCCATTCTTTACACGCTTATTTTCTAAGGCCGGGTGACCGCTCGAAGCCGATTATTTACGATGTGGACATTGCTCGTGACGGAAGAAGTTTTTCAAGTCGCAGGGTGACAGCCATTCAAAATGGTAAGCAAATTCTCAATATGGCACTGTCGTTTCAGGTAGAAGAGTCTGGGCTGGAGCATGACGAAGGGATGCCGGATGTACCTGCACCCGAAACCCTGAAATCTCTTCAGGAATTACAATCGGATATTATCGATAAAATTCCAGAGGAGTTTCGGGAAAATATTTTACGCAAACGTGCCTATGAGGTTCGCCCGGTTACACCAATGGATTACTTAAACCCACAGCCGATTGAATCCCTTAATAATGTTTGGATACGCTTAACTGATGACACCATACCCAATGATGTTGATCACCAACGGCTCGTGCTGACTTATATGTCCGATTTGACTTTGCTGGATAGTGGCCTGCGCGTTCATGGCAAAGATTATATGAATACAGATATGCAAACTGCCAGCCTTGACCATGCGTTATGGTTTTATCATCCCTATAAGATTGATGATTGGTTGCTTTTCTCTCAGCATTCACCGGTAACGGGAGCGGGAAGGGGGTTGAATTTTGCCTCCATCTATACACGCGATGGAAAGCTGGTTGCCTCAGCCTGTCAAGAAGGACTTATGCGCGAAAGAAGTTAGCGGATTAACCTAACTCAAGGGCGTTCATTATGCCCAAGATGTGCAGAAAGTTCAGTAAGCAAAGTTTTAGCGGCATCCGGGATAACCGAACCGGGCGGGAATATCGCTTTTGCGCCAGCCTTATACAAAGCATCGAAATCTTGAGGTGGAATAACACCGCCAACAATCACCATAATATCTTGCCTGTCTTTTGAACTCAGTTCTTCCCTTAATTCAGGCACTAAGGTCAGATGACCGGCAGCAAGGGAACTCACGCCAATAGCATGCGCGCCGCCTTCAATAGCATCCGCAGCTGCCTCTGCTGGTGTTTGGAATAGAGGGCCGACAATCACATCAAACCCTAAATCGGCAAAAGCTGTCGCGACAACTTTCTGCCCACGATCATGACCATCCTGACCTATTTTTGCTATATATATCTTGGGGTTACAGCCTTGTCTTTGTGCAAAACGTGAAACCATATCACGCACTTCAACTATGGCATCACTGTCGTTACCAAAGTCGTTGGCATACACACCAGAAATAACATTTGGTATGGCTTCATGGCGGGTAAAAGCTTTCTCCATGGCATCGGAAATCTCTCCGACTGTTGCTTTGGCACGAGCTGCATCTACAGCAAGTCCCAGCAAGTTACCTTCGCCTGAACTTGCGGCGTGAGTAAGCGCTTCCAAGGATTTTGTAACTGCTTCACTATTGCGTTCTTTTTTGAGTTTTTGAAGACGCTCAATCTGAGATTTGCGTACGGCGCTGTTATCAACTTTCAGGACATCAACATCATCTTCTTGTTCAAGGCGGAATTTGTTCACCCCAACGACTGTCTGTTTTCCACTGTCTATGCGTGCTTGTGTATGGGCTGCGGCTTCTTCAATCCGCATTTTAGGGAGCCCTTGTTCAATCGCTTTGGTCATACCGCCGGAGCTTTCGACCTCTTTAATATGCTCAAGTGCTTTCGCCGCAAGGTCATGGGTCAGTCGTTCAACAAAATAACTGCCACCCCAAGGGTCAATCACATTGGTTGTTCGGCTCTCCATCTGCAAAAGCAATTGAGTATTCCTTGCAATCCGGGCAGAAAAGTCCGTTGGTAATGCTAGGGCTTCATCAAAGCTGTTGGTGTGAAGTGACTGGGTGTGACCTTGCGTAGCCGCCATAGCTTCAACACAGGTTCTGGTAATGTTATTATAAATATCCTGAGCGGTCAGGCTCCATCCTGAGGTTTGGCAATGGGTTCTGAGGGCTAGTGATTTCGGGTTTTTCGCACCAAGCCCTTGCATGAGTTGCGACCATAAAAGACGCCCTGCGCGCATTTTGGCAATTTCCATAAAGAAATCCATCCCAATAGCCCAAAAGAAAGACATACGGGGAGCAAATAGATCAATGTCTAGCCCTGCATCCATTCCTGCACGAACATATTCAACCCCATCGGCAAGCGTATAGGCAAGTTCAAGATCGGCCGTGGCTCCAGCTTCTTGCATATGATAACCGGATATTGAAATTGAATTGAATTTAGGCATATGGGCTGAGGTATAGGCAAAAATATCCGAGATTATCCGCATGGAAGGTCTTGGCGGATAGATATATGTATTGCGAACCATAAACTCTTTGAGGATGTCGTTCTGAATTGTACCGGCCAGTTTCTCAGGTCCAACGCCTTGCTCTTCGGCGGCTATAATATAAAGCGCCATGATTGGAAGAACCGCCCCATTCATGGTCATGGAAACGCTCATTTCATCTAACGGAATGCCGTCAAACAACATGCGCATATCATAAATCGAGTCAATCGCGACACCCGCCATGCCGACATCACCAGCCACGCGGGGATGGTCACTGTCATAACCTCTATGTGTTGCGAGGTCGAAGGCTACCGAAAGACCTTTTTGTCCTGCTTTTAGATTACGGCGATAAAAGGCGTTAGAAGCTTCTGCAGTTGAGAAACCTGCATATTGCCTTACAGTCCATGGTTTATTGACATACATGGTTGCATAGGGGCCGCGAATATAGGGTGGAATACCGGGATACCCTCCCATATGCGGCAAATCCTTGGTATCTTCCTCAGTGTATAACCTTTTGAGAGACAGGCCTTCCGGCGTTTCGCGGGATTTGCGATCATTATTTTGGGTGATAGCTTCCTGCCAATCTTGTTTTTGCTTTTCCGGCTCAGTAGCTGCGTTGGCATCAAAGGCGATGTTGCTAAAATCAGGAAGCCGGCTCATGATTGACCCTCTTTAAATGAGATACCTGAAAGGCTGAGCGTTAATTGCAAAACCGAGATAGTGTCGCAGCCCATAAAAATATTTCCGTTAATTGCGTCTGACTCATATTTTCCAGCGAGCCACACATGTGCGCATCCTGCTTCAGCGAGGCTTTGTGCAAGGGTGTCAGCATGTTCTTCATAAGCGGCATCTGTGCCGCAAATAGCTGCGACAGAAACCCCGCTGGTTGTAAAGTCATCAATAATTTTAGTCAGGTCACTTCCGCCACAGCCAAGATGGCTTTCAATCCCACCGGCTGCAAAAAGGTTTGTGGCAAAATTAGATCTGGCAGTGAATTCTGCAGTTTCCCCAATTACAGCTAAATAAACTTTAGGCTTATGGGTTTCAGCAGCAAAACGTAATTGTTCAAATGCTGATGCAGGCCGAGTTTCTCTAAGAATACCACTCCCATAGGCTTGACGGGGCTTTAGTAAAGCTTCTTCCAGATTGGCAAAATCACCAGCACCCAAGACGGGCATTTTACGTTTTGCTACATCTTTATTTTCTGAAATTTGATTATCCTCAATCCGCGAGGAGATTATCCGCATGCCTTCAAGGGAAGCAATGCCGCCTGCTTTTTCTACGTCTTGGAAAAGCGACCAGCTATCAGAGGCAAGTTCTTCGGAAAGGGACTCGACATACCAAGAGCCACCGGCGGGATCCATAACTTGGCCAATATGACTTTCTTCTTGTAAAATTACCTGCGTATTTCTTGCGACACGTCGGGTTAAGAGATTATCACTTTCGGCAATTGATGTGCATGGCAGAGCGGTCACTACGTCAGCTCCCCCAATACCTGCGGCAAGTGTAGACATCGTAGCTCGCAGCATGTTGACCCATGGGTCAGCGAGTGAGAAATATCTTTCAGACCCTTCAGCGTGAATAAACGGCGGGACAATTTTATCCTGCTGAAGTGCAGCGCAAACATTCCCCCAAAGGAGACGCAAGGCACGTAGCTTGGCAATAGAGCCAAAGAAATCAGTGTCAGAACTTACTGTCAAAGTCAGGCGAGTGAGTATGTCTATAACATCAAGTCCTGATTGTTCGAGATAGCGCATATAATGAGTAGCTGTAGCAATAATGGTAGCAAGTTCCGTTATCGCGTCTGCTCCCGCATTATGATAAGGCACTCCACTGGCTGTCATGAGACGAATATTTTTTGATGATTGGGTTTGTGAAATAAGCCCCGCCATGCCGGGGAAAATTTTGTCGATATCATCGTCAATCTTTAAACCCGAAGCGGCGGCATAACCTAGCGGGTCGAGATCAAGATATAATGAAGTTTCTTCACCTACTTTGCTTGTAAGATGAAGCGCAAGGTTGATTGCATTGTCGTCAGCGCGCAAAAATACAGGCGCAATGTTCAAATCTACACCTTGAAGCAATTTATCAAGATGCGTAGGCGTAACGTCATCAAACCGACACTCCAGAAGCAATGCGCTTACACCGCCTTCTAGGTCAGTGAGAACATCTTCATTGCTATTACCTTTACGCCCGAGGGTGAAGCGCGATGCAATTTGCCAAGGTAAAAATGAATTTGAAAGTGATTGGCTTCCCCGCAGAAAGGGGGCTTGGCCTGGCATACCATGAGCAGATTTAGATAACTTGACTGTCTCATTTGTGTAGATAGGTTCTCTACTTAATCCATTATGGCGGCTTTGCAATGACTCGTAAGCGGCTCCCCGAAGAGCTTTCTCAACGGCGTCTAACCAATCTTTTTTATTGGCATCCGGGAAATCATTTCCAAGTGATAGGTTTGTTTTTTGCGTCATGAATGGAGACTCAGATTTATCTATAATGTGATAGGCACATAACATTTACAGAGAATAATTTCAAATTTTGAGAGCTAGCACAATCATTAGACACCTCAACAAACTCTTATCATTTATGGCGCTATGATGCATGGGCTGTATTAAGCGCATAGTTAAGATTGTTAGGATTGGTAGGATTGGATGGATTGTTAGGACATGATATGAAGCCCTTTCATAATTATCGAGAATAATTGAGAAATAGTAATGTCCAGCCCACCTATTTTGTATCTTCAGGATGTAAACCTGACTTTTGGTGTGACGCCCCTTCTTGAGGGTGCAGATCTCTCTATAGCACCGGGGGAGAGGCTATGCGTAGTCGGAAGAAATGGATCGGGCAAATCGACGCTTCTAAAAATTGCTGCTGGAATGGTTGAGCCGGATAGTGGTGAGAGATTTGTTCAGCCCGGAATTATGGTGAGTTATCTCGATCAGGACCCGACATTTAAAGGGTCTTCGACCATTGGCGATTACGTTCTTGCTGAGCTTATGGATAATGAAGATAAGCAACGAGCTTTTCAGTTGATGGCTGATTTGCGTTTGTCTCCTGAGCAGGGACTTGAAAATCTTTCTGGAGGTGAAAGGCGACGCGTGGCGTTGGCGAAAGTCATGGCACCTGATCCTGATATTCTTTTGCTTGATGAGCCGACCAACCATTTGGATTTGCCGGCGATTGAATGGTTAGAAAATGCATTAAAATCTTTGCGTTCTGCGCTGGTTCTTATTAGCCACGACAGAAGGTTTTTAAGCAATATGTCCCGGTCAACTTTGTGGCTGGATAGAGGAAAGACAAGTTTGCTTAAAAAAGGTTTTCATCATTTTGAGGATTGGCGGGATCAGGAGATTGAGCTTGAGATGACACGAGTTGAAAAACTCGACAGGAAAATTGAACGTGAAGAGCATTGGGTGCGCCATGGTGTTTCAGGACGTCGCAAACGAAACGTGAAGCGGCTCGCTGATTTAGCGTCTCTAAAAAAACAACGTCGCGACCATCAAGGTCCGACGGGCAATGTAAAGGCGCAAGTTAACGAAGCAGAAATGTCCGGAAAGCTTGTGGTCAAAGCTGATAAGATTGTCAAAAGTTACGGGGATAAAAAAATTGTCGCCCAGTTTTCAACTCAAATTAAGCGTGGAGACAGAGTTGGGCTAGTCGGCGCAAATGGGGCAGGTAAGACCACGATGCTAAATATGCTGATTGGTGAATTGGAACCAGATGACGGTAATGTGCGTCTTGGCAAGAACCTTCAAATGCTTGTGCTTGATCAAGCACGAGCAGGTATAAAGCGGGATTGGACAATTAAAGACGCATTGACGGATGGGGCAGGGGATTACGTCACTATTGGCGAAGATAAAATGCATGTCATTGGGTACATGAAGGATTTTCTGTTTCATCCTTCGCAAATGCGAACACCTGCCAATGTTTTATCGGGCGGGGAGTTGGCTCGCCTCTTGCTGGCGCTTGGATTACGGCATCCATCTAATGTGTTAATTATGGATGAACCAACCAATGATCTTGATTTAGAGACGCTGGATTTACTTCAAGAATTAATCGCTGATTATCAAGGTACAGTCATTCTAGTTAGCCACGACAGAGATTTTCTAGATCGCACTGTGACTTCTGTTATTAACTCGGAAGGTGAGGGGCAGTGGATTGAATATGCCGGCGGATATAGTGATATGTTGTCACAACGCAAAACCGGCTCAGAAAATTCTGATAAAGATTTATCCAAATTACCTGATAATAAAAATCAAGAAAAACCCCCAGTAAGCGCACCCGCAATTCCAAAGACTGTCACCAAATTAAGTTACAAGCAAAAATACGCCCTCGAACAATTACCCCGTGAAATAAGTGAACTTGAATCACTTATTGCGGATAGCAAAAAGCTTTTATCTGACAGTTCTCTTTTTACGAAAGACCTGGAGTTATTCAATAAAACGGCTACGGCTCTTGATAAGGCCGAAACTCGTCTTGCAAAAGCAGAGGCGGAGTGGTTGGAGCTTGAAATATTGCGCGAAGAATTAGAAGGATAAAATCTTCTTGCCGAGCTATTCGGCGCATGGTACGCCGTGAACAGTTTAAAAATGTATAGATTTGGTGCGCGTTATGTTTGCTATTTTGCCAATTGTTATCTTCATTGCTGTTATTATTGTGCTGAACATTACACAGTTTGGTAGCATTGATTAGTAGAATAATTTAGACGGCTTCTTTGTCAGTCTTTTTTTCAGGTTTCTGCATCCACCATATGATAAGCCCTGCCGGAAATGTCCAAGATAGTCCGGTTATCAAATAAAACATAAATTCAATAAAGCCGTTTTTAGGCATCCATCCACTTACTGCGATTGTCATGACAATCATGGCATAAAAGAACAGCACTATAAGCAACAGCAACATGCCAATAAATTTTCTAAGGCGAACGGGTAATCTCATATTTATCTCCTGCAATTGATATAGCAGACAGTTGAGGTTTGACAATTCATCACCTTATGTTGGGCTTGGTTAATTTGTCGCAAGTCTTCGTCTTGCCCTGATATAAGCACAGGGTTAAATCCGTTAAATGGATATTATGTCTTCACAAAATTATGTTTCACGGGCGGACCGTCTCGTTGGTGTTTGGCTTCTCAGCGTTGCTGGGTTGATCATTCTTATGGTTTTAGTAGGTGGGCTCACACGATTGACGGATTCTGGACTGTCCATCACTGAGTGGAGACCAGTGACAGGGGCTTTGCCGCCTTTGTCGCTTGCAGACTGGATGTCTGAATTTGATAAATACAAAGCCATTCCTGAATATCAGCTAATCAATAAAGACTTCAGCCTCGAAGAATTTAAATATATTTACTGGTGGGAGTGGGGACATCGTCAACTTGGCCGTGTCATTGGTCTCGTTTTCTTTATTCCTTTTATGTTTTTTCTCCTGCGAGGATTTATAGCTAAACAAAATATTTTACCCCTGACAGGCATTTTTTTTCTGGGTGGGCTTCAGGGTTTTATGGGTTGGTACATGGTGCAAAGTGGTTTGACAGACCGCGTAGATGTTAGCCAGTACCGCCTTGCCATGCATTTGGGACTGGCGCTTATCATTTTTTGTTTGGTTTTTTGGCAGGCGCTACGTTTGTTGCAACCCGCACAATTTATCGCACGAACCTCAAAACAAATTTATTTCGGATATTTCCTAATTTTTATGGTTTTCATGCAGTCTTTGCTTGGCGCTTTGGTGGCGGGGCTGAATGCCGGGAAAACATACACTGATTGGCCTTATATGGATGGAGATCTAATTCCGTCTGGTTTGGTGGACATGCAGCCGACTATAAATAATTTTTTTGAAAACCATTTGACGGTTCAGTTTGATCACCGGATTGGCGCGTATTTACTGTTAATTTTAGTTATCCTGCATTTTTGGTCGCAGATTAAGCATAACGCACCGACCCGTTTAACGGCTGGGTTATTGATGCTTGGGGTTTTCGGACAGGCGATACTCGGAATTATTACCTTAATGCAGGCGGTGCCCATGCATTTGGGTGCGCTTCACCAGTTAGGCGCTGTTTTTGTATTGGCTCTTACTGTTTATCATGTTTACAAATTGCGGCATACGCCACACGTAAATCAAACTGTTTAACACCAATGGGTTAGATATAGGTAACATATTACCATATTTATAAATAGCTGATAAAGCTGTATAATTTTACTAATTCCCGTGTTGACATAAATGTAATGACCGCTTACAAACTCTGAAAATTTGTTTCATTCAAATTTATTGGATTTTGACTTATGAAAACTTATTCTGCAAAACCTGCTGATATAGAAAAAAAATGGGTGCTGATTGATGCCGAGAACTTGGTTGTCGGTCGTTTGGCTTCCATTATTGCAATGCGTTTAAGGGGTAAGCATTTACCTACTTTTACGCCTCATATGGATTGTGGTGATAACATTATTGTTATCAATGCCGACAAGGTAAAGTTCACCGGTAACAAAACTGGCGATAAGACCTACTATCGCCATACCGGTTATCCAGGCGGTATTAAGGCGACAACACCTGAAAAGATTCTTGAGGGTAAGTTTCCCGAAAGAGTTTTGGAATTGGCTGTCAAAAGAATGATGCCGGGTGGGCCGCTGACGCGTCAGCAACTCACAAATTTAAGAATTTATCAGGGTTCAGAGCATCCACATGAAGCTCAAAACCCCGAAGTTCTGGATGTTTTATCCATGAATAATAAAAACCTTCCAAGAAATCTGAGGTCGTCATAATGAGCGAAGAAACTACTCTCGAAAATCTTGATCAGGCCCTTAAAGGCGAAACACCTTCACAAGCTTCTGATGATGCGGTTGAGGCGGCACCTTCAACACCTGCTGAACCCCAAATCGACGCTCAAGGCCGTTCCTACGCTACAGGTAAACGTAAAAATGCGATTGCTCGTGTTTGGATTAAGCCTGGCGCAGGGAGTATTACTGTGAATGGTAAAGGCGAAGAAACCTACTTTGCACGTCCTGTACTCCGAATGATTTTACGTCAGCCATTGGTTGCTGCGGGTCGTCCTGAATCTTATGATGTTGTCGCTACAGTAAGCGGCGGCGGGCTTTCTGGTCAGGCTGGTGCAGTGCGCCACGGTATCTCAAAAGCGCTCACCTATTATGAACCTGAGTTGCGTGGCGTATTGAAATCTGGTGGTTTCTTAACCCGTGACAGCAGGGTTGTTGAACGTAAGAAGTTTGGTCGTGCCAAAGCGCGTAGAAGCTTCCAGTTCTCTAAACGCTAGTGAAATACTCAAGACTCGTTTAAAAAGGAGCCTTGTGGCTCCTTTTTTTATATGGTGAAACTTAATAATGAGTGATGAAAAAGAAAATAAATTGCGGGTTGAACGTGAAGAAATTCTAGAGCTTCTGCCTCATCGCGGAACTTTTCAACTTATTGATTCATTAGAGAATCTAAACGGTGAAGATAGTTGCACGGGTACATTCAAAGTATCTGAGGATGCATTTTGGGTTCCCGACCACTTTCCAGCGCACCCGGTCTTGCCTGGTGTTTTAATTATTGAAGCTATCGCTCAAACTGCTGGTGCGCTTGTCGCTCATCACCGGAAAGATGAAATCAACGCTTCAGTCATTTATTTCCTAGGCATTGATAAGGTTAAATTCAGGAAACCTGTTTTTCCAGGTTCCGATATTAAGATTGACGTAAACCTTATTCATCGTAGGGGTGCGGTATGGAAATATAGTGGTGTCGCTAAGGTTGATGATGTTGTTTGCGCGCAAGCCGAGGTGTCAGCCATGAATTATGAACCAAAAGAGTAAAAGTTAGATGAGCTGATGGAACCCGCAGTAAATGTTGTGATAATTGGAGCTTCCGGATATACCGGCGCCGATGCTATTCGGTTGCTGGCTGAGCATCCGTTTGCCAATATTATGGCACTCACGGCGCATCAGCATGCCGGGAAAAATCTATCCGACATTTACCCTCAATTCTCTGGCGTTTCGCCTCAGATATTACAGACAACCGATGAGATTGATTGGTCCAAGGTTGATGTTGCGATTTGTGGCTTGCCACATGGCACCTCACAAAAACTTATCGCCTCTATTCCAGACAATGTGAAAATCATCGACATGTCAGCGGACTTCAGGCTTAAAAATACGACGACCTATCAGGACTGGTATGGTTTATCGCATGACTTTCCTGATTTATTATCCGAGGCAGTTTATGGCTTGAGTGAGCATTATGCCGATGCAATTTCTACGGCGCGCCTTGTCGCATGTCCGGGGTGTTATCCAACTGCTGTTTTGACGGCTCTATTGCCTGTTATAAAAGCAGGGCAGGTGATCTGTGAAGATTTAATAATTGATGCCAAGTCAGGCGTAACTGGGGCTGGGCGGAGTTTAAAGGAAACTAATTTGTTCAGCGAAATTGCCGAAGGACTGGCCCCCTATGGTATCGCGCATCATCGCCACGCACCTGAAATTGAACAAGAGCTTGGATTTGCAGCCGGATTGGATAATGTGACTATAAACTTTACGCCGCATTTAGTGCCAATGAATCGGGGTGAGTTGGTAACCATTTACGCTAAGACGAATGGTGAAAATGCAGACGAAATCAGGTCTACGTTGGATAGATTTTATGACGATAAACCTTTTGTGCGGATAGTCGGCGCGGATGAAATCCCGGCTACGCGTCATGTAAGAGGTTCAAATTATTGCCATGTCGGTGTTTATGATGACCGCGTGCCTAATAGGGTTATATTGGTAGCAACGCTAGATAATTTGGTTAAAGGGTCTAGCGGACAGGCTATACAAAATATGAACTTAATGTGCGGATTTGAAGAAACAAGCGGCTTAACGCAATTGCCACTTTACCCATAATTTAGAAATGGACACACGCTCAATGAAGATATTTTCAATTTATGGTTTTTTTCGCTCACTAAAACCTCTGACTTTAACGCTTGTTATTTCGTTCGGGCTGGCTGGGTGTTCGTCGGTAACGAATGCTTTAAACCCCGGAAATATTTACAGTGATATCTTCCAAAGTAAGTCATCACGTTCGGATGTTCTGAAAGCTGATGTTGAAAACCGCGCCCATTCAGATTTCATATTGCGCGGTGGGTCACTCTCCCGATTACCATCATTACAAACTGATGAGGGGATTACCCCGCAGCCATCCGAGCCGGTTGAGACAAAACCTCTTGCTGAGCCAACTTCTAATAATGAGGAGAAACCTCAAATAGACGATCAAACTCAAAAACAGGATAAAAATCTGGCTTTTCCAGGTTTATCTGGGGTGGTTCAGTAGAATTGCCACAAGCTTGCCGCATTTAAGAGTATATTAGATATATTATTATCGATAATTAAGAAATTCACATGGTTCAAGATTTTCAAAGAATAAAAAGACTCCCACCTTATGTTTTTGAGCAGGTAAATAAGCTCAAATATCAGGCGCGCTCAGATGGGGCTGATATTATTGATTTTGGTATGGGAAATCCTGACTTACCAACGCCTAAGCATATTGTCGATAAATTGGTGGAGACGATTAATAACCCTAAAACCCATAGATATTCTGCCTCTAAAGGCATACCTGGCTTACGTCAGTCGCAAGCTCGTTACTATGAACGCCGCTTTGGGGTAAAGTTGAACCCTGATACTGAGATTATCGCCACCCTCGGATCCAAAGAAGGTTTCGCCAATATGGCTCAAGCTATGGTTAATCCGGGCGATGTTATTTTGGTACCGAATCCGACATATCCAATTCACGCATTTGGTTTTATCATTTCCGGTGCAACCATCCAGCATTTGCCAATTCTTCCTGACACTATGTCTACTCCAGATGGTTTCTTTGAAGTTTTGGATCAAAATGTTCGAAATTCCGTTCCGCCTCCTAAGGCTTTGGTTTTGAACTTCCCAGGAAATCCAACGGCTGAAGTAGTTGATCTGGATTTTTACAAAGAAGTTGTAAGCTATTGTAAAAAATATGATATTTTGATTTTATCAGACCTTGCATATGCTGAGATATACTACGACTCGAATAACCCCCCGCCGTCTATTTTGCAGGTTGAGGGGGCGAAAGATATTGCGGTTGAATTTACCTCTCTTTCAAAGACTTATTCTATGCCTGGCTGGCGCATGGGCTTTGCGGTAGGTAATGAGCGTCTGATTGGGGCTTTGACGCGCATCAAATCCTATCTTGATTATGGAGCGTTTACCCCCATTCAGGTGGCAGCTTCAGCGGCGT
>CALKOC010000006.1 GCA_938091085.1 uncultured Alphaproteobacteria bacterium | reverse complement strand
CTTGACTACGAATCAAGGGGTCGGGAGTTCGAATCTTCCCCGGTGCGCCACTTTCCTAAATATTTACAATCATTTACAAATTACTAGAAAAGATTGCTTCCAGAAAGTCTATCTGTCTCAGCGCTATCTCAGCAGAATGTCTGATTTCAAGCCTTCTCGTTCCCTCAGAATTAAATGGCTGACTTCTTGTAAAGCAGCTCTGTAATCCGCATTCTCAGTCAACACCTCCACCTTAGGCTTACCCCAACCTCTATCTAGCAATGCTTGAGCAGCAGTGCCTCTTACACGCTCATCTTTACCATCACGCATAAGCTCCACCAGCGTCTCAAGAGCCTCAGTCGTGTAGCTCCTAGCTAGCTCAATGACATTATGCTCGTCCTTAGGTCTGCCACCAGGGTTGCCTGAATAGCCTTTGATAAATCTGCCCGTCTTATCTCGCATCGTGAACACCTCCTGACTTGAGGTTGCATTATACAATGGATGAATTTAGCATTTCAAAGGGTAGACAGTTTAATTGAAACCAAAGGTAGTTTTTATGAATAAGTCAGTGAAACCATTGCTCCTCATCATCGCATTTCTTTTCTCTTTACCAGCAATTGCTTTAGGTAATGGTTTAAAAGGCCGAGTTGATGGCAATAAAGAAGTCATCGCAAATTTCGTGAATGGAAAGATGAATGGCTGGTCGGCAACTTATGATGGTGATGATACTTATTATATTAAATATCTAAATGGCTCGAGACTTGAAGGCGTAGTTATTCGAAATGGTTTCGTGAAAATTAGGTTCAAGCAAAATAATGGCAATAATGTTTTAGGTGCAATTTATCTCTCTGACGGGAGGGTTTTCAAAGGTAAGTTCGACCTTAGAGAGAATAGCAAGTTCGGTTTATGGAAATTATCAAATCAAAAGCTTAATGGAGTAATCACCTATCCCACCCAATTCAAAGAGAGAAAATATTACGGCAAAGTAGAGTTTTGGAGAGGCAAAGAAGTTGATAGGGATGGTTTCGGTGTAGTTGAATACGAAGATGGCAAATTAGAGTCTGGTGATTACCTACGAGAATTTGTTGGTAAGTCTCAGAAAATGAGTCCAGCTACAAGCGCAATTGTAGGGGTGCTTACTCTGGGATTAACGGCGGCAAGTCAGGCCTCGGATAGGCTTTCACAAGAAAAATTAATACGTGAGATGAAAGCCATTGAGAATGAAGTGAATGTCTTTTTAGATAGCTTTAGCTATGAAGACGAAGTTATGAAACTTGAAGTAGCTTATTACGAAAAGTCCTCAAAAGAAGAGGAGAAAAAAACAAACCTAGAAATGAAAAAATACAAATCACAATGCAAGGCATTTGGATACGTTGAATTTAATAAGGATGGTAGCCCATCATCAGATTTCAATAAGTGCGTGCAAGAAACCTTTTTCAAAATGGAAGAATTGAAAATTATTGAACAAGCAAAAATAAATGAAATAGAACAGCAAAGACAAATTGAGGTTGAGCGGACAAAGGCGATTCGTGAAGAGAATAAAAAACGTCAAAAAGCTGAAGATGCCCAGCGAAGAGACCAAGCTATAAATTCATATCTGGATAGACAGCAGCGCAGAGTAGACTCTCTCAATCAAGGAGTTAGGAATAATGCGCCAGTTACTTGTACAACTGGTCCACCTTTAGGAGGCTATGTAAGCACCACATGCCGCTGATACGACCACTTCTCCTTACTATCGCACTGCTTTTCTCGACGCCTGCAGCATCGTTTGTATCAACTTTATCTTGTTTCAATGTAGATAAAAATGGTGAGCCTATAGTGTTTGAAGGTGTGTATGATGGTGTCGATAAAATAAAAATTATGCCTAATAATATTCTTTTCATAAACGGAGAGCCCAAAACTTATGAAATAATTAAGGCAGAAGGTTTTATTGCTTTAACATTTGATGATGAGGAGCTTGCTGATGGGGCTTTCCAAACAATTACAATCACATCACCAAGCGATATTACACTAACAACAGTCATTCCCTCTAGCGGATTGTTTGGTTGGCTAAATGAGCCACGTGAGACTTCGCAAAAGTGTATGAGATAAGTTATGACTAAATCAAAACCACTTCTCTTCACCATCGCACTGGTTTTCTCGACGCCAGCTTGGGCTGATGAGGAAAAAGACAGAAAAGAAATGCTTCAAATGTCGGAGGATTTCGCTAAATGCTCTGCAGTTTTTAAAGTTATGCAATTAACTAGTGAGCAAAGTGGCAAATCTTTTTCAGCCAAGCAAGATAAGCAACTAGCTAATGGAGCAATGATAGCATCTGCAACATTGGCAACAATGATGGGTAGGAAATTCGCTTTAGAAAGAACTGAAAGTATAATTGATACTGAGTTTACTATGTGGATGGCGATGCTAGAAAATAACCCCGAAGAATTAGCTGAGCAATACAAACCTAAATATGAGTACTGTATAAACAATCTTCCAGTTCAAGAAGCAATCTTAAACATGGCAAGAGAGAAAGTTTATGACTAAAGTAGTTAAAGCTAAGTTATTTCGAGGAGAGTTTTATGAGACCCTTTAATTTGATGGCTATATCAATTTCTGTTTTCGCCTTACTTGCATTTTCTGAGGCAAATGCTCAAAGCATGTATTGCGACGACTTTGGAAATTGCACTGGTAGCGGTATAAGCACTTATTCAGATGGGTTTGGCAACACAACTGGCACAGTGAACGACCAAAATTACAGCACCTACTCAGATGGCTTCGGAAATACTACAGGCTCTAATGGTAATAATAGTATTAACACTTACTCTGACGGATTTGGCAATACTACAGGCACTGTAGGTGGAAAGGATTATAATTCCTATTCAGACGGTTTCGGAAATACTACTGGTACAATCGGTGGCGAAAGCTTTAGTTGCTATACTGACGGTTTTGGGAACACCACCTGCAACTAATTGCAGATTGTGATTGAAAATGACCCAAAGCGGCCTGATGTATCTTTCAGCTGTTCGCCTGTGAAATGAAATACCTCTGGGTTTTTTTTACTGGTGAAGCATTATTTTTAGGCATTAAAACTCTCATAATCAGCGCTTCAAATTATGGGATTTTTGGTCTTGCTATCTTGGCAATCATTGGCTTTTCTTTACTACCCGCCACACTATTAGTTTCCAATATCATTGGGGTAATTTCTATTCGTATCTTCGATTTGGAGGTTGAAGAAATTAGAGATAATGAGAAACAACTATGGGCAAATAAAGAAGGGATTTATGCATCTAATCCAGAACTTGATTGGACAATAGAGGCAGATAAAAAAGAAAAAGAATTTAGAAATACCCAAAAAATATAAACATGACCCTTTTTAATTAAAAAATTTTATCTAGCTTTTTGGCAGACTTCTTAATCACTCAAAATCGTAAACTTTTTCAATTGCGCTGTAATCAACATTTCCTCTGTCAATAATCTTGCCAATTTCGGAACTTCTTCTTGTATTACCCCAATCAACTTTTTCCCTTATGTCATACTGCGGAGTAACTAAATTTGAAGAGAGTAATTCAATAAATATTTCACACGCCTCCTCAAAGTCGTCAAAATGACATGATTTCCCTAAATTATTATTAAAGCATTCCCGATAACCATCATACTTATGACTTTTTAAACCTACAAGATAGCTAGGGTAATGTGTTCTCACGCCCTCTCCATCATGTCTAGTCCCAACGTATGGTTTAATAAATATATCAACAAGTCGACCATCATCCTTTTCAAACCACTCTATATATAGATTGAAAGGGTCGTTTTCTTTTATAAGCCTTAATAATTTTTCTTCTCTGGTGGTTTTAAAAATTGAATACTGGTCTAACGCTTTGCCATTAACCATTGGGTTTATAGCATTAGTTAAATCTGGTGGTTCCTCTTCAGACCTGTTTCCTATCCGTTCTGAGAAATAAAGTTCAACGGGCTCTTTTTTAAATTTACTAAAGAGTCTGACACGAAAATATTCTGCCTTTTCTGGAAAATTTTCAAAATCATCTAAACGGTTAATAGTCCAAACTAAGTTATCAACCTCTGATAAGTCTGATTTGAAAAATTCGGCCTTAGTTTTGAAAAATTCAAAATTATTTTTTAATTCATTGATTGCATTTATTTTAGATTTTTCAGTTTTATTATTTTTTTCGTCTTCTTGCTGTTTTTTTAACTTTAATAAACCCGAGGGGGAGTTTTTATTTAGTTTATTTTCGTCAGCGTTAATTGATTTATTGTTATCGACTTTATTTCTATCATTTTCTAACTCTGGTAATTCGCTCCTAACAATGTAGTTGGAGAGTGCTTCTTCCAATTTTTGAGAAAGCCTACTCAGTGAAATTTCGAAAAACTCTCTATTTTTTTGTATTCGGTATTGCTTCAGCCGTTCATGGGCAGTCTTTTCTGCTTGGTCAACATCACTAACAATAAAATAACCAACAGCAATATATTCTCCAATATTAGAAGTCTCTGCTGTAAGTTCTTTCATTCGTTCATGGACATCTCTTGTTGTTTTTCCAACTTTAAAAATATTCTGTCCGTCTCTGTCATTATGAGCAATGTAAATAGCACCGTAGCTCAAATATTTCTCCCACTCATTATCTACCTATCTTATAAAGTTTTATTCCTAATAAGTTTGCCTCATTATGTATTTTAATAATACTTACTACGATGATTTATAATACCATTAATTCCTCTGCATAATACCTCCCCCCCTTTGGGGGGGGGAGGTTATATGCAGAGTTTAAAGTCTATAAATACTCCACACCAATAGAAGAAAATTCTCTGTCTCCTATTTTTGCTTGCAGGGGGGTGAGGTGGAATTTAATTTTGCCTTCACGATTACCGCCTCTTTGTTTGGTGACTTCAAGTTGGTGAGTTTTATCTTTTTTAGATAAGAAAAAACAACTATCCATAGCAGCCTCCAAGGAGCTATGACCTCTTGCTCCATTTTCCTTTTTCTTGCCGCTATGATGGACAATCAAAATATGGAGTTCAGGCATTGCTTCTTGAAGTATTTTTAAATTACTCACCACCTCAGACATGCCAGTAGATGAATTCTCATCCATTCCAGGCATAGCTTGGTTAAGGGTATCAACAATTACTACTTGAGGCCTGCCAGAAAACTCTTGGCGGAGCTTGCCAGCAAGGGACGTCATCTTACTAGGGGCTGTATCGCCGACAAGTCTGACATGCTCATGAGCGAGATAATGAATGCCCTTATTTTCCGAGAGGCCTCCAATAGATTTATCGGTAACTAAAAGACGACGCTGATGCTCTTGGAGGTTTTCAGTAGGCAACCAAAAAACATCTAACTCAACAGTTTGCCTTCCATCCACTGTCTTTCCAGCAACTGCTCGGCTGAACATATCAACTATTAAAGCTGACTTACCTGCGCCGCTTTCGCCATAAAGAAGAGATATCTCACCTTTATATATCAGCCCATCAATTAAAAACTCACGTAGGGGGGGTATTCCGAAATCTTTCAGTTTACTGATTTCCATTTTTGCCTCCCATACCATGGAACGGATTCTTACCCATTCTATGAGGCCATGCAGGACATCTGAAAAAAACACATTTTCTAACCTCCCCAAGACTTCCACCGCTGCAGTCAATACAGTGAAGTCTGATAGCTTGAGAGCTTGTAGTAGGAGTAAGGCCAGCTTTCACTAATGCTTCTCCACCCATTTTGAGAGGATTTTTTCCAATCAAAGTTGGTGGGGCACTTGGGTCCTCAGAACTTGAGTATTCTAAAAAATCATCGGGATTTAAGGTGTTTTTTGAAGTTTCCTTAGACATTTTCACCTCCCATGCGAGCCATGTGCTCAATTGCTGAAGGTGATGGTTGGAACTTCGAAAGCCATTCATCTAACCACTCGGGTTTGTAATAAGCCTTCTGGCGAAGAATGATGTATTTGGGGCCTTCCCCATTCATTGCCATTCTTGCAAGTGTAGTCTTAGAAATGCTGATGCCAGCATTGGTTAGATATAGTGCCGTATCTTTTCGGCTCAAATATGATGACATATTAAGTCTCCATTAATAACAGCAGGGCATCTTTCGACAATCGATAGATGTCATCTGCTTAAAAACGGAAACTCAGTGATTCGTTTTCTGACCAATTTTGAATGACGCTAATTAATTAAAATTATTTATTATTATCATTATCTTGCTTCATTTTTTGGAAGTTTAGATATTGGGTTGCACATTTCAGGATGGTGCTTTTGCTGGGTGGCGCTCCCCTAAAACTTTCGTCACTAAGGCATCTGTTTTGGACATATTTGATGCGTTCAGCTTGGTAGAGTTTTGGTGCTGATTTGGGTGGGTTAAAATCTTCAAATATATGATTTTCGATTTCATCGAATAATTTTTTTGGTGTTTGGTTTTCAATCAAATTTGTAACCACTTGTGAGTATTTTTTTCTTTTTTTAATAGTGTCAGAAAGCCCCTCTCTCAGCTTGATAAGTGGAAGATTTCTGTATCTGATAATATTAAATAAATAGCGCGATTTATGTGCGTCTTCGGTTAGCGTTTCAATAGCCACTTCATGTTGATAATTAGTATTTTCACAGCCTTGTTCAGTCAGCTTGGCAAGCAAGCTCTCCGCATCCCTTAACTGTCTGAACTCCTCTTCTAAATTTCTCCTGTCTATGTGAATTGTAGCCTCATGATACCACATGCCTATAAGCAGACGTTGGCCAAGACTAAACCTTGCTCGCCTTCCTCCTGCTTTCTTATATTTTACTGGTTGTCTAAGGTTATCCAATATCAAAAACCCTAGACCATTGGGTGAATGCCTCAATTCTTTGTTCTTTGTATTCCGCTCGATTGTAGACACCTGCCACGCCAGCTCTCGTGCCAGAAATATGGTTTACACAAGCTTCCACAATATGAGCTGGCTGACCCATCTCATTAAGGTGAGTGATAAAGCTCCTGCGGATATCGTGAAGGCGCCAGTCATCAACTCCAGAGAGCCCGTCGAGACGTTTCTTTAATTTGCTGAAGCCCGATACTGTTGTTGTTCCAGTTGTTGTGAAAGTTAATTCAAATTGACTTTTAGGTATTTGTTTAAGAGCAAGCTGGGGCAAATAGACTAGGTTTTCTAAATTATTTTTTGTTCTTTCAGCGGGTATTCGCCACCAATTTTCATTAATTTCAGTTTTTCTAATTCCAGCAACTTCTTCGCGACGTTGTCCAGTCAATATTAATAGTCTGACAAAACCCATCCAGAGCGGCGAAAGCTGCTCAGTTGCACGCCAGATAGCCTTAAGTTCACTGAGAGTTAGAACTCTATCCCTGGCAGTATTCTTTGAGGGGGGCTTAATGCCTTGAAGTGGATGGTTTTCAATCAATTCTTGACTGAGAGACCAACTCAAAAAGCCTGAGGTGGCTCGCCAAAGAGCATTTGCGCTAGTTGAGGAAACATCTCTTTTAACCTTGTCGAATATTGGCATGAGTTGCTGTCGCTTAACGGCTTCAATCTTTATGCCTTTGAAAGCAGGGACTATAAATCTTCTTAAATAGGAGGAGGTATTGTTTCGATGTTGAGAGCTTTTGTCGAAAAGGTGTGAAGCTATATAGTTTTCCACTGCCTGCTCGAGTGTTAGGGAGTTTTGTTTCTGAAGACTCTTCTCCACATAGTCAGGTTGGTCTAGGTCACGGATAATTTCTTTGGCGCGTTCTCGCGCCTTCTCTGTTGACCATTCTGGCGCTCTGCCAATTGAGATTTGTTTAATCTTACCAGAGGCTTTAATGCGCCTTTCAACTAAAAAGGTTTTGGCTCCGCTTTTAGTAATCCGACAGCAAAACCCCTTCACCTCATTATCCCAGAGCATACTGTATCGTTTGTGTTCTGGAGGTCTTGCTGAATTTACCAGCCTATTTGTTAACTTACTCATACACTTACCTGCGTAAACTGCCCCCCATCTAAAATTTAAAGGGGGTATTCCGTCTCAGCACTATCTCAGCAACTGATTGGAATTAGTTTAGCATTGGACTAAACACTAATGAAGTGATAATATTAAAAAAGTATAAGTAAATTATACCTTTAAGGTATATTTTTGTTAATTTGTGTGGAAAAGTAAGGTTGGTGTTTGGTAAGACCTCTTGACTACGAATCAAGGGGTCGGGAGTTCGAATCTTCCCCGGTGCGCCACTTTTTCATTTACATCACCCATCCACCTCACCAATCCACCTCAAAAGATTCCTACATGGAGCATAAATCTGGGAAAAAGCATGAGATATATTTTCATTATTACCATGATATTAGCAACATTGCTGGCTTCTGCTTATTACCTGTTATCCGACAAGGTTGCGTTTTATGCCTTGCGTTCAGCACCTGAGAACGGCGTTCTAAAAGTGCATAGCTTAGCGGTTGACGGTCGGGAACGCGTCTACCATGTGTTCAAGCCTGATACCCTCAAAAATAATGCTCCTGTTGTCATTTATTTCCATGGCTCAATGGGATCGGGAAAAAATATGCGTGATTTATCAGGCTACGACTTTGATTATCTGGCCGTCGCGCATGGGTTCTTGGTTGTCTATCCAGATGGTTATGAAAATCACTGGAATGATTGTCGTAGCAGCGCGAGCTATGCGGCGAATGTCGAGAATATTGACGATGTCAGTTTTGTTAAAGCTATGGTTGAAGATTTGCAGGCAGACTATGGCATTGATAAGTCGCGGGTGATTGTGACCGGTTTTTCGAATGGCGGACATATGGTTTATCGATTGGCTATGGAAACGCCGGAAAGTATTTTTATTGCTGCACCAATCGCGGCGAATATGCCCGTTGATGCCAATCTTGATTGCACAAAATCTGGTAAGCCGGTGCATATGTCGATTTTTAACGGTACCAAAGACCCTATTAATCCCTATTTTGGTGGCTTGGTTGAAGTGCTCGGCAATGCAAGCCGAGGTGAGGTTCTGTCGTCGGATGAGACATTAAACTATTGGGCTGGGCTTGCTGATGCTTCTCAGGAAAATCAGATTACCACTCATTTTACCGAAACGGACGGCAATCCCGATACCAAAGTAACCCGTTTTTTACGCACGGGACAAAAACATGTTGCGCTTTATCGCCTAGAGGAGTCGGGGCATGTTGTGCCGTCACCTTTTATGTATTTTGGCGACATTTTGGGACAGGGCGCACAGGATATTAACGCCGCAGAAGAGATTTTCCGCTTCTATAAGATGCTTGACGCTCATTAAGCTCGGTTCAGTATAACATTGCCGCGGGTTTTTCCGGTTCTAACATAACCAAGTGTTTCCAATCGGCTTAAAATATCTTTTTCCCATGATGTGCTATTTGGTTCTATCACAATACATGTTGGCCAGAGGCTATCAGGTGCTTCATCAAAAAACGGAAATAAAGCGCGATCCTCAAAGCCTTCAATATCGATTTTCAACGCATCTATTTTGTTAATATTTTGGCTTTTCAAAATATTTATAAGTGTGTCGGACTCAACATAAATAGGGGGGCTGTCATCGTTATTTTTAAAAACGCTTGCGGTGCCGAGCCCGTCGCTGCTGTAAAATGCTACTTTTGTGCCATCTCCAATACATAAGGGGACAATGGAGATAACAGACTCCAAATCGTTAATTTTTACATTAAAGGATAAAAGTTCCAGCGTTGGCGGGTTGGGTTCAATCGCAATGATTTTTGTAAAACCGCGCTTAGCTAAACTCAAAGAATAATGTCCGGTATTGGCGCCGATATCCAAAAACACTTTATCTTGTTGTGACGTTTCAACGGCCTTAGCGAGGGCATCAATTTCTTGAAAGTCATAAAACTTTGATGTCGTCAGGATTTTTCCGTCTGTCGTATTATCGCGAATGTTCAAGCGGTATTTTATGCCATGAATTGTTGCGTCGACGATTTCATATCCTTGGTTTATCAAGCTTTTATAAATTTGCCGGCGCATAAAGCCTCTGCTGAGACCAAGTTTTCTGATGAAATCTAAAACAACAGTGGCACCACCGAGTTTATAATATCCAAACTCTTCTGACATTTTAGGCCTTTCCAAAGAGACTTACGCCTTGTTTAAATTACACTAAGTTTAAGTTATTTGCGCCTCAGAAGTGACGATAATTTCAAGGCAAATTCAGTTGTTAAGTCATTTAATCCATGTAATGATTTTGAGGTTGTGTAAAGTTCTAGGAGTTCTGCGATGGTCAGGCGTAAGACCTCAGTCGGCAAGCAAGCTGCCGAAACCTCTGTAAGCCACGGAAGCATAGCATCTCCGAGCATACCGGGCATAAGCTCAAGCTATAATCTTGGAAGAACAGTATATATTACAGCATGGATTGTCGAAATCGTCGCTGCAATTATCGGACTTTTTATTGCTTTTTCTCAGGGTATTTCTGTCTTTGTGAATATTCCTGAGGCCGAAAGAGATTTTGGGGTGCACACGCGTGCCGTTATGGGAGCTTTACCATTTGTTGTTATTGCTATTTTAGAGCCTACCAAAATTTATCTCGCATCTGGGCTTTATCATTCTCGTCTTGCTAATCGGTTGGGTATGACACTGGCCTTTATTGCTGGCCTCGCAGCGCTGACTTTTGTCACATTTGAGACCATGTTCAATGCCCTAATCCAGCAAAATACCAATATTACACAACAGACGCGTCAACTTGTGAATGAGAGATATGAGGTGCTTGATGCTATTGAGACCATAGATCGTGATATAAATCGCTTCTCATCAATGACACCTCAGCAAATCCGTCAGCAGTTTGCTATGCCGATTGAAAACCTTGAGGCTGATCGCAAGCGTCGCGTTGATATTGCTTCACGCGAGCATAATGAAACTCTTACAACCCTGACCGCACGATTAGATAGTTTGCAGACGCAAAATATGGGTAGTGCCGGTGAGGTTTTGAGAGAAGAAATAACCCGTTTGAGTGCCGCCATTCAGGATGTGACACGCCTTAGACAGAATGCTGTCGGTAATATTAACAGTCGTTACAAACGGCAAATTGACGAAATCAAAGTTCAAATTTCAGGTATTAATGAAAATAGGCAGGAGCAGATTGAAAGTACGGATGACTTCTTTTTTGGTCGGTCACAGATTGTGCGTGAAATTAACTCTGCCAGTAATAGTCAGATTGACGACCTAAGCGCTGCTATTGCCAAGTTGGAAAATCGACGCGATGAGGAATTGCGGGTTTCTATATCCGGCTTTGAAACCAGACAGAGGAGCCTATCGACTGAGCAGGATCGCTTGCGCAAAATTATTGCATCTCAGTCCGAACGGCTTTCGCAAGTGCGCAATGCTCAAATTGAGACAGTTCAACGGTTGATCGCCAACTCAAAAGCCGATTATGCAAAAAGGCTTGAAACGATTAATACTCAAATTGACAAACAGATAGGCGAGATAAATGTTCAAAAACAGGCCTCGCTTGAAATGTCCGGTTCACAGGCGCAATTAATTCCGGCTCTACAAGAAAAAAAGAGCGAGTTGGTTGAAAGAAGCAATGAGCTTCGCAAAGTTTATCGTGAAAAAGTCGAAAAAGTGCAAGTTTATCAACTCACTGCGATTGTCTGCGGTACCCTCGAGGATTGGTGTTTCTCAGATAATACGCTTTTACCGGCTGGGAGTGAGAGCTTTACGCGGGCTAGGGCGCGCGGTTTTGATGTAGCGGATTTGCCTGAAGAGAAGGTCAAATTTGTTTCTACCCTGTGGTTTGGATCTACGGCACTTATCGTTGCCACTATGGGAACATTCTTGGCATTTATCTCATTTGTATTGTCGGAAGACAGACAGATAAGAGGCCAACGCCGAAGCCGGTCGGGCAAAGTTATTGTGATGATGTTCCTGCGGTTCTCAAGTTTGATTAAGGCATTTGGGCAAAGCCTTATTGAGATTGCGGCACGGACAGGCGATGGCTTTATCTATGTGGCGCGGGCGCTGGTCTATTTACTGCGGTTTGTTATTGAAACAATTCTCGATATTGTCGGCATGTTGGCGGATAGTCTGCGTATTCTGATTTTGGTATTAAGCCGAGGCGTGCATCTGACATTTGTCGAAATCCGACGAAATATTCGGAAGAATGCTGCGCGGACGATTGAGAGTGTTGAAGCGAGAGCTATGGTCTCGCCCTCGCTTGATAAACCGACACAAGCCGATGGCGTTGTTGAAACTAATACGGCGGACAACACGGCCACCAACACGGCCACTCAAGAAGTTCAGCCATCTGAGGCGTTAATCTCTGTACCTCCTGCTGATGAAAAAAAGACAACAGAAATTGCCGAGGAAGCGCCTAAACCTGATATGTCTAAAGATGCTGACGCATCGAAAGTGGCCTCAGTTCCTGTAACTCAAAAAATATCAACTTCAATAAGCGCCTCTCTTTCTTCAGTGCGTGAGACATTGAATAAAACGCTTTTTAATCCGGATATTATCAAGTCCATTGGTGAAAAAATCCCCTTTAAAACTGATGTTGCCGAACGTGTTGAAACACCCAAAAAAGCACCGGTATCTAGAAGAAAGCCTGCAACCAAGAAGCAAGCCTCTGTCTCCACCAAAGAGCTGAATGCCGGACGTAGTATACCACCACGTCCACGTAAATCTGCTCAGAACTCTCCACCAAAAAAGTGGTATGAAGACTGATTTGGTCTATTACTGAAGCCTAACTGAAAGTTTCCTGTCGCTTTATAGTATGGTCACTTTGTTATAATATACCTTCATGCATAGGTATTCGGCTTAAAAATGAAAACAGACCCTCATACTTTTTTCGATAGTTTTGACTTGTTGATTGATGACGGGCTGATTCTTGTCGACGCAAATGGAGAAGTGGTTCGAGCCAATCAAGCGGCTATTAATACGCTGGGTGCGCGCATCTTAAACCAGCCACTTGAATATTATTTACGTCACCCAGACATTAACCAAGCCCTTAACAGCATAAAAGAATTTGGAGAGACGAGTCCACTTACCTACCTGCGTTATGATGATGTCCAGCATGAATATGTTGTCAAATTTGTCGCTTTTCCGGATGACCATTGCTTGGTTTTTATGAATGACGTCACGGCGCGTATAAGCTTCGATAAAATCAGATCTGAATTTGTCGCTAATGTGAGCCATGAATTACGCTCACCGCTCACCGCTCTCACCGGATTTATCGAAACCCTTCAGACAACAGCTGCGGATGATGCTAAGGCGCGGGTTGAATTTCTTGCCATTATGCAAGAGGAAGCGGCACGTATGCAGCGGTTGATTGATAGTTTGTTATCCCTGTCACGTGTTGAAGCGCAAGAGCATTTGTATCCTAATGATGATGTGCAGATGTTGGATGTGATTAAAGATGTTACGAGTTCGATGATGCACCGGGCGGCGCACCGTGGCATGAGTATTGAGCTTTCAAATAATTTGCCGCAAACACTCAGCCCACGTGTTCTGGGTAAGAAAGACGAGTTAAGTGAAGTTCTGCATAATCTTCTGGAGAATGCTATTAAATATGGATATGAGAACTCAAAGGTTAAAATTATTCTTGAAACTGACACGCATAACAAAATGGTGAAGACAAGCGTCGTCAATTCAGGAGAGGGTATTGAAGAAATCCATCTGCCCCGTCTTACGGAAAGATTTTACCGCGTGGATAAAGCGCGCACACGCAAGCTGGGCGGAACTGGGCTTGGGCTTGCTATAGTAAAGCACATAGTGAACCGCCATAGAGGGCGTTTGCAAATTACAAGTGATTTAGGTGGCGAGACTGTTTTCACAGTTTATTTTCCGCTACTAGGTGCTTAAGTTTCCAAAATAACGTTTGTAAATCAAAGGGCCGAAATAACTGTATTCTGAGGGTCGTCCACATGATTTTGTTGAATTTTTGAAATTATATGTAATGCGTAGATGCTTTTTATGAATTTGTCACATTTTTGTAATATGAATGGGGTTATGTGCAATTTCCTGTTAGTTCATGAGTGTCTATAATTGGGAGTCAAACATGCCTGAGACAAAAGCGTTTCAACTAAATTTTACAAAATTAATTTCGAATATTTTTATTGCATCGTTTTTCCTTTTAGGAACAACATTTGTTGCATCAGCGAGAGATCAAATTGTTATTGTCGGCTCGTCGACAGTTTTTCCCTTTTCAACTTCAGTTGCTGAGCAATTTGGCCGTAATACAGAATTTAAAACGCCTATCGTCGAGTCAACAGGCTCTGGTGGCGGATTAAAGCTTTTCTGTGCCGGTATCGGTCTGGAACACCCAGATGTAACCAACGCATCAAGACGCATTAAGAAGAGCGAATTTGATAATTGCCAGTCCAAAGGTATTGCGATGACCGAAGTGGTTATCGGCTATGATGGCATTGTCGTGGCAAATCTCAAATCTGCTGCCACGCTTAATCTTAGTCTGAAGCAAATCTTTATGGCGACTGCTGCCAAGGTGCCCGCGCCTGGGTGTGAAAATGATTGTGCGTTGGTTGAGAACCCTTACAAAATGTGGAGCGACATTGATCCGTCCCTGCCTGCCAAGAAAATTGAAATTCTAGGCCCGCCACCAACATCTGGTACACGTGACGCGTTTCAGGAACTGGCAATGCAAGGAGGCTCAAAATCCTTCCCAACCCTTAATGCGCTTAAAAAATCAAACAAGAGTGAATGGAAGCGTATTGTCCATACTGTTCGTGAGGATGGTGGATGGATTGACTCGGGTGAAAACGATAATCTGATGGTGAACAAATTAATCGCCAATCCTGATGCTGTAGGGGTTTTCGGCTATAGTTTTCTCGAACAAAATGCCGATAAACTCAAAGGTTCCAATGTTGATGGCGTCGCGCCAACCTTTGAAAATATCGCCGACGGAAAATATAATATCTCTCGATCACTTTATTTCTATGTGAAGCATGCCCATATAGGTACTGTTCCGGGTATCAAAGAGTTTGTTGAAGAATTTACCAGTGAGAATGCGTTTGGTGAAGAAGGTTATCTGATTGATAAAGGCCTTATCCCCCTCTTTGAAGAAGAGCGGGATGCCATCCGGACACAAGGTGTTGCTCTGAAAAAACTGGAATTGTAAACGTTACATGAGAAACTAATCATCCTGAAGGGTCTCAAAACGGGTCCGATTATTAGGGATTTAAACAGAGGTAATATTTTTTGGAACTCATTGGTTTGATGTTTCTAGCCTTAATTTTTTTGATGCCTTTGGGCGCCAATATTTACGGCCGAACGCGCATACGTAAGCTGATGATTACGTCGGCTCAAACTCAAAGCGAAGAGAGTGTTAAACAACACTCTCTTACAGCTTTTCATGGTCTTTTTATGTCCATGTGTGTGCTGTTACCGGCCTTGGTGATTATCTTGTGTTGGCTCGCTTTTGCTCCAATGGTTATATCCTCCTTATTGGTTTCGGAAATCTCAAGACTGACCGGAGAGACAGATCCACGTTTGCTCAGTATTTTCGTATCCAAGCTTGAAGCTCTTTACGAGGGTGTGCTTAAGGCTGAATTTGTTGAGCCGGAAGTGCGTCAGGCTCTGGGCTATTACAGCGCATTAATTGCTCGGGCCAATATATTTCTTTATGTGGTGGCAATCTTCACGGCGATTGCAGGCTTTGTCATTTCAGCGCGGCAAATATCCCCTCGTTTTGCTGCGCGGGATAAGGTTGAGGTCATCATCAAGCGCCTGATGCAACTGGCGTCGGGTGTCGCGATATTAACGACGATTGGTATTATTTTATCGCTCGCGTTTGAGGCGAGCCGGTTTTTTGACGTTGTACCTATTAGCGAGTTTTTGTTCGGTACGCATTGGAGTCCGCAAATTGCTATTCGTGAAGGACAGGCTGGCGGGTCGGGGGCTTTTGGTGCCATTCCTTTGTTTGCTGGCACATTAATGATTACTTTTATCGCTATGCTACTGGCTGTTCCTATTGGCTTGATGTCGGCTGTTTATCTGTCGGAATATGCGTCTAAGCGGTTGCGGAATATTGCCAAGCCGGCGATTGAATTACTCGCGGGTATCCCAACTGTCGTTTATGGCTTTTTTGCTGCCCTGTTTGTTGCGCCGTTTTTACGAAATAATGGCAGTGTCATCGGGCTGGAATTATCTTCCGAGTCGGCATTGGCGGCTGGTTTGGTCATGGGGATTATGATTATTCCATTTATCTCATCTCTTTCAGATGATGTGATTAATTCCGTGCCGCAAAATCTGCGTGACGGTGCATCGGCGCTGGGTGCAACACAAGCAGAGACAATTACACAGGTTATTCTCCCTGCCGCATTACCGGGTATTGTGAGCGCCATTTTGTTGGCAATATCTCGAGCTATTGGCGAGACGATGATTGTAGTCATGGCCGCGGGTGTGGCAGCGAATTTGACGGCCAATCCTTTTGAGTCCGTGACCACGGTAACGGTTCAGATTGTGATGTTGCTGGTGGGCGACCAAGAATTTGACAGCGCTAAAACGCTTGCTGCTTTTGCGCTCGGGCTTGTATTATTTTTTGTAACGCTGATGCTTAATGTTTTGGCGCTTTATATTGTCCGCAAATACAAGGAGCAATATGACTGATCGGTCAACACAAACCGCGCAATCAAAGCATTTGAAGAAGCGTTATAGAGCTGAAAAAAGATTTAAATTTTTTGGACTAGCAGCGATTTGTTCAGCTGCCGGTATATTGCTTGTTCTGATTGGTGGATTGACACAAATGTCTATCCCGGCCTTTACGCATCATTACGTCAAGCTCGATATTGCTATTCCTGAAACAACCATACAAGCGGAGCAAGTGACAGACCCCGTTGCTATGAGAAAAGTGAACTGGCGCGGGATGGTTCGTAAAGCGCTCAGAAACGAATTTCCAGAAGTGACTGACCGAAGTGGTAAGCGGGCTATCGGCAATCTGCTGTCGGGCGGCGCTGGCGATGCGGTGCGCGATAAAGTTCTCAATGACCCGACTATTATTGGCTCGACTGTAGAGGTGGCATTACCACTTTCTGACGATGTTGACTTATTATTGAAGGGTCTGATTGATCGTTCTCTGCTCGAAGAGAACAGGGTGGTTTCAGATCGCGAATTAACTTTCATCGACCATTTAGAAGCCACAGGTCGGATAGATAGGCGGATTGCCTGGTTTTTGTTTACGTCAGGTGATAGCAGAGAGGCTGAAATGGCTGGTCTACGCAGCGCCGCTGTTGGTACACTCCTGACCATGCTAGTGACGCTACTTTTCAGTTTTCCACTGGGTGTGATGGCAGCGATTTATCTGGAAGAAATTGCGCCAAAAAACCGCCTAACGGATTTGATTGAGGTGAATATTAATAATCTGGCTGCCGTACCATCTATTGTATTTGGCTTACTCGGTCTGGCGGTTTTTATTAATTTCTTTCATCTTCCGCGCTCTGCGCCTCTCGTCGGCGGGATGGTGCTTGCGCTCATGACATTGCCGACCATTATAATTGCAACACGTGCTGCGCTTGCCGCCGTGCCCCCCTCTATCAGAGAGGCAGCATTGGGTGTTGGCGCATCACCTATTCAGGTGATTTTTCATCATGTGCTACCGCTTGCCATGCCAGGTATTCTGACGGGAACGATTATTGGTCTCGCTCAGGCTGCAGGTGAAACGGCGCCGCTTTTGATGATTGGGATGATGGCATTCATTGTTGATACCCCCATGTGGATTAATGATAAGGCGACGGTTTTACCAGCACAGATTTATATGTGGGCCAACAACCCTGAGCGTGCTTTTCAGGCCAAAACAGCTGCCGGTATTATTTGTCTCATGGTGTTTTTACTTTTGATGAATGCCTTGGCGATATATCTGAGAAAAAAATATGAAAAGAGATGGTGATATGACGCTTTCAACTCCCAAAATCAAATCATCGGGCATTATTGTTGAATATGACGGCAAGCGTGCCTTACATGGTATTGATTTGGATATTTACCCGAACGAGGTCACGGCACTGATTGGCCCTTCGGGTTGTGGTAAATCAACATTCTTGCGCTGTATCAACCGTATGAATGATGTCATTGATAATTGTAAGGTTAGCGGTCGTTTGATGATTGATGATACGGATGTTTATGATCCCGAAATTGACGTCGTTGAACTCCGTGCCCGCGTTGGCATGGTATTTCAAAAGCCTAACCCTTTTCCAAAATCAATTTATGATAATGTGGCCTATGGTCCGCGTATTCATGGGTTGACGGAAAACAAAGATGATATGGATCGTATTGTTAAAAAAAGCCTCAAGCGCGCCGGTCTCTGGGATGAGGTGAGAGAGCGTTTAGATGATAAAGCGCTGGGGCTTTCAGGTGGGCAGCAGCAACGCCTCTGTATTGCCAGAGCGATTGCGGTTAATCCTGAAATTCTTTTGATGGATGAGCCTTGTTCAGCGCTTGACCCGATTGCGACATCTATTATCGAGGAACTAATTAATGAATTACGGGAGCGGTTTACGATTGTTATCGTTACCCACTCCATGCAACAGGCGGCGCGTGTGTCGCAAAAGACAGGATATTTTCATCTCGGTAATATTATCGAATATGGCGAAACAAATGATATTTTCACGCGTCCCAAAAATGAACAGACAGAAGCCTATATATCAGGGCGGATTGGATAGCTCATAAATGGTAGAAAAGAAACATATTGTAACTGCATTTGACGAAGATTTAACGACGTTGAATGACATGATGGCCAGAATGGGCGCCTTGGCAGAGACCCAGCTTTTTGCTTCTACTGAGGCACTTATTGCCCGAAACCCCTCCGGTTTGGATGATATTATCAAACGAGATAAAGAACTTGATGATCTTGAGGCGTTGCTGAACGAAAAAGTCATTGAGATTATCGCGCTACGCGCCCCGCGCGCTGAGGATTTGCGGCGGGTGATTGTCGCCTTGAAAGTGGCGTCAACATTGGAGCGTATTGGTGATTTAGCTAAAAATATTGCTAAAAGAAATAAGGTAATATTGGGTACCACTGTAAAAACCCAGATGTTGCCCTCAATCAGAACCATGACATCTATGGTTCTTAAAATGCTCAATAAGACTTTGGATGCTTATGTGGAAGTTGACGCAGTCACTGCGCTTGATGTTATGGAAGCGGATATTGAAGTGGATAAGCTCAACACAGTCGTCTTTCAGAGCCTCATTGAAGAAATGTCGAGTGATCAAGAGCAATTGAAAATTGGTCCACATCTGCTTTTTGTCACCAAAAATATTGAACGCATTGGCGATCATATTACAGGTATTGCCGAACAAATTTACTTTTTGCACCATGGAGAGATGCCTGATAAGACTCGGCCAAAAGCCGATCAGTCGAGTTCAATTGCTTTAAGTTAGGTAGAAAAATGTCAGCCAAAATCTTGATAGTCGATGACGAGCCCGCGCAACAACAATTATTAAGATATAATATTGAAAAAGCAGGCTATGACATCTTACTTGCAGATAATGGCAAAGATGCCCTCCTCATTATTGAAGAAGTCAGACCGGATTTGGTCATCCTTGATTGGATGATTCCAGAAGCTTCGGGCATTGATGTTTGCCATGAGTTACGAAGCCGCCCCGAGACACGCCTGTTACCGATACTTATGGTCAGTGCACGGGGTGAAGAAGGTGACCGAGCGTTGGGGTTGGATTCGGGGGCGGATGATTACATCACCAAGCCATTTTCTCCGCGTGAATTAGTGTCACGCATCAAGGCTTTGCTCAGACGCTCACGCCCCTCATTATTGCAGGATAAGCTAAAATTTCAGGACTTAGAGCTGAACCCTGAAACCATGCGCGTGACGAGAAGCGGCGATAAAATTCATCTTGGTGCGCGTGAGTTCAAGCTTTTAAGCTTGCTGATTGAGCGTCCCGAAAGAGTTTTCAATCGCGATCAATTACTTGATTTGGTCTGGGGGCATGGGGTTTATGTAGAAGAACGTACGGTTGATGTCCATATGAGCCGACTCCGCCGCGCCCTGAATAAAAGGGCAGATGGCGGCCCGGATAGGCCGGATATGATACGTACCATACGCGGCGCGGGTTATGCGCTGAGCAAAAAAGATTAAGCTTTTTTAGACTCTATTTAGTGGGTTTTGTGTTTTGGTCGCCATTTATTTTGTTGCTGTTTTTGTAGCAAATGCCATGAGGGTGTAACAAATAAGCGCCGCCGTAAAATCATTCGATGTCTGTCCTTCAACCGGCGCAAGTTCGGTGATATCAATGCCGACACAGCGTCGCCCTTTCAGGGTGCTTTCCACCAAATCCAGTGATTGATAAAACCCTAACCCACCCGGCACAGGTGTCCCTGTTGCGGCGATGACGGATGGGTCAAGACCGTCCACATCAAATGTGACATAAATATTTTCCGGAAAATCATCCGGCAACTCAATCTGGCTAATATTGTTTCTAACCAGCATCGGGCCGTCATAAGCGATGACCCCGTGCTTGGTGCGGGCAAGCTCTTCTTCCGTGCTGAGTGCGCGAACGCCGAGAGAGACAATCGGCAATCCCGCTTCGGCAAGCAGATGCATCACGCTGGCATGAGAATGATGATGACCCTGATAGGCCACGCGGAAATCGGCATGAGCATCAATTTGTACAATGCCGAGGCTTTCACCTTTTTGATGCAGCGCATCCACGACCCCCATTACCGCGCCATAGCTCACACTATGTTCGCCGCCAAGTGTTACCGGAACATGCCCTTTTGCGGTGATGTCGGTGGCCAGGTTGCGCAGGTCTTGCATCACCTGTTCAATCGGTTGTGTGCAATCAAGTTCCGGATGCGTGAAAATACCTTGCTGGCATGGCTCAAAACCCAGCACATTGCGCTCCAACTGGTCGCTGGCCTGCAGGATAGCTTCCGGGCCTTTACGGGTGCCAGTGCCGTAAGATACTGTGGCCTCTAGACCGCAAGGGATAATTTGGAACAGAGCGTCTGCTTGTTGATTTTCGGTAGCGCTGAGTTCGGAACCTAAAAACTGCCGGGTCATGACAGGCGCCTTTCAAAATCACTAAAATTAAATTCTCTGACCAATTTAAGGGCATCCGTCTGGCTGTTCCAGATAGCGATGGACGGCATTCTCATCCCGTTAAAGGTTGTTGTTTTGACCATTGAGTAATGCGCTTGATCAAGAAAGGCGAGGCGTTGTCCGCGCTTAGGCATGTCAGGGAATGTATAGGTGCCGATAACATCACCGGCGAGGCAACTTGGCCCACCCAGCGTAAGATTTACCCCGTCTTCAGACGCCTCATTGAGCATAGCCGGGCGATAAGGGGCTTCCAATACATCTGGCATATGGCAGGTTGCGGAAACATCCAAAATGGCAATCGGGCCATCATTATCTGTCACATCAAGCACTTCGCCGATAAGGATACCCGCATCGAATGCAATCGCTGTGCCGGGCTCAAGATAAATCTGTGCGGCATAGTCAGCGCTCAGTCTTTTCAATAAGGCGATAAGAGCTTCCGTGTCGTAATCCGGTTGCGTCAGCATGTGACCCCCACCAAGATTGAGCCATTGAAACCGTCCTCTATGCGCTGACAGATAAGGCTCTATAGCTGCAACAGTGCGCGCCAGTGGGTCAAAACCCTGTTCGCATAAATTATGCAGATGCAATCCATTTATCTCCGGAAGGTCAAGTTGCATGAGTTGGTCGAGCGGTTGCCCGAGCCGTGAACCGGTCATGCTCGGATCATATTTTGCAGTCTGCCCCTCAGAATGTTGCGGGTTGATACGTAAGCCGGTCTCTGCGCCCTGTTTGCGGGCTACATCTGCAAAGGTGGCGTGCTGACTTAAATTGTTAAACACCAAATGGCTAGAGAGTGCTGCGATGTCCTCGATTTCTGATGGCTTGAAGGCGGGCGCAAAGCTTGAGAGTTCGCCTGAGAAATATTTTTTGGCAAGTTGGGCTTCCCACAAACCTGACGCGCAACATCCTGCCAGATAGTCGTTGATAAGTGGCGCTAGCGACCACATTGAAAAAGCTTTTAAGGCCAGCAATATTTTTGCGTCAGTGGCTGTGGCGATGTCTTTGAGAAGTTGCAAGTTTTCGGTCAGCTTGATTTCGTCAATGACAAAACACGGACTGGGGAGTCGCGATAAATCGAGATCGGTAAACTTTCCGGCACCTGATGATTGCGTAGGGAGCATGGTTAGAAACCCAACATGATTAAAAATCTAAAGCAGCAGGCAATTCTGTGACATGCCAAGGCAACCCATAAAGATTAAGTCTGTCCATAAACGGGTCGGGGTCAAACTGTTCCATATTCCAGACCCCCGGTTTATGCCAACTTTTATCCAATATTAGCGATGCCCCGATCATTGCCGGCACGCCTGTTGTGTAACTTACGGCCTGGCTACCGACTTCTGAAAAGCAATCTTCATGGTCGCAGACATTATAAAGATAAACGGTTTTCGGTTTACCCTGATGTGTGCCACTGACAATGTTTCCAATACAGGTTTTGCCTTTAGTCGTTTTTCCCAGCCCTGAAGGCTCTGGAAGAACAGCCTTTAAAAATTGAAGCGGAACAATTTCTTGGCCTTCATATAATATCGGTTCAATTGAAGTCATGCCGATATTCTCCAGCACATTAAGATGTGTGAGATAAGCGTCACCGAAGGTCATCCAAAAACGGGCGCGGGTCAGTTCTGGAAAATGCTTGGAGAGGGACTCGAGTTCCTCGTGATACATCAGATACATGTTGCGCGCCCCGACTTGGGGAAAATCAAAACTTTGCTTATGGCTTAGAGCCGGTGTCTCGACCCAAGCACCATTTTGCCAGTGCCGCGCAGGGGCAGTCACTTCACGGATATTAATTTCCGGATTAAAATTAGTTGCAAAAGGCTGACCGTGATCACCCCCATTACAATCAAGAATATCGAGTGTCTGCATATTATCTACGTGATGCTTGGCGATATAGGCCGTGAACACATTTGTCACTCCGGGGTCAAAGCCAGACCCTAAAAGTGCTGTCAGACCCGCTTTTTCAAACTTTTCTTGATAGGCCCATTGCCAATGATATTCAAATTTTGCCTCATCCAGTGGCTCATAATTTGCTGTATCCAAATAATTAGCTCCGGCAATGAGGCAGGCTTCCATTATATTTAAGTCCTGATAAGGCAATGCCAGATTAACCACGAGAGAAGCATCCGTCTTTTCGATAAGCCGTGTTGTTGCCTCAATATCATCCGCGTCAAGTTCAGCTGTTGCGATGGTAACGCCGGTGCGGTTTTTTACACTGGCGGCAATCGCGTCGCATTTGGAGACACGGCGGCTGGCAAGAGTGATTTCAGGAAACATATCCGACCACATCGCCATTTTATGCACGGCAACAGAGCCGACACCACCCGCACCGATAACGAGAACCTTAGACATTTTGCCCTCCTGATTTAATGCTCAAAATAGGTGTAGCCTTGAATGCTGTCTTTGAAAGTGGAAATTATTTCCTTCCTTTCAGTCGCACTAACCCGCCCAGCGCGGACAGCATTTTCAACGATCACCTTAAAAGTGTCGACCATACGACGGGGGTCATATTCGACATAACTCAACACTTCAGAGACCGTATCGCCCTCTTGTTCGTGCATCATATCAAAACTTCCATCCTGGTTTAATTCAATGGTCACAACATTTGTGTCACCAAACAGATTGTGCAAATCACCCAATGTTTCCTGATAGGCGCCGACAAAAAATACGCCGAGATAATATTCTTCACCCGCCATAAGGTCATGTACCGGAAGGGTGTTGGACACTCCTTTTTCAAGCACAAAGCGGTCAATTTTGCCGTCGCTGTCGCAGGTAATATCACTTAAAATAGCCTCTCTCTGAGGTCTTTCATTTAGTCTTTGTAAAGGTGCAATCGGGTGAATTTGATCAATCGCCCAGATATCCGGCAAGCTCTGAAAAAGAGAGAAATTGCAATGGAATATATCTGCGGCCTGTTCCAACGCATCAATCATATCTTCGCCAATGCTGGCTGTGTCGCATTGATGAGCTGGCAGAAGCAAGTTTTTGATTCTGTTCATCAAATATAAATATGTGCGTTCGGACTTTGCGGTCATGGCAAGATTGACTTGATTGCTTTGAAAAAGACTACGCATCTCATCGCGGTAATATTGCAAATCGTTCCAGCATTCTTGTAATCGTTCATGTGACAGATAAGTTTCAATCTCCAGCATTTTGGTGAGGAGGGGATGGTCATCATCTGCGGCATCAACTTTTTGTGTGCTGTCAAAATGGGTTGCCTCAAGCACGTTGAATAATAACATTGAAGATTGAGCAACACAGGCGCGCCCGCTTTCCGTCACAATCACCGGATGCGGCAGGTTATGTGCATCCATCATATCTTTCACGGTCTCAATGATATTTAGGCAATATTCATTAAGCGAATAATTTACCGAATTTGCCGAGGCAACATGCTCGCCTGTATAATCAACACCAAGACCACCACCAAGATCCAGATGCGTTAGTGGTGCGCCTTCGCGTCGTAGCTCAACAAAAAACCTCGCTGCTTCCTGAGTAGCGTGACGGATTTCAATGATATTTGGTACCTGACTGCCAAGGTGAGAGTGCTGGAGGACCAACCAGTCAAGAGCGTTATGCTGGCGGAGTTTTTCAACAACATCCATGACCTGAGGAATGCTTAAACCAAAGGTACTACGATCTCCGCTAGATTTAGACCAGTTACCACTGACAGTGTAAGTCAGTTTCACACGAATGCCGAGTTGTGGCGTAATGCCTGCTTCTTGTGCAACATTAAGCACCAGATCTAATTCGCGTGGGCTTTCGAGTACGAGAAAACAATTATAGCCCAGCTTTTGCGCCATGAGCGCAAGTCTGACAAATTCGCTATCCTTGATGCCGTTACAGATAATTGCCGCTTCTTTTGAGAGATTATGCGACAACGCAATCAAAAGCTCTGCTTTAGAACCAACCTCTAGACCAAAATCATGCGACCGTCCAAATTCTACAATCCTGTCAACGACAGGGGCTTGCTGGTTCACTTTGACCGGAAATACGCCGCGATATTTACCTTTATAGGCCAGTTCATCAATCGCCGCGTTGAATGAAACATTAATCTGGTCAATGCGGCTTCTCAGAAAATTTGTGACACGTAACAAAACCGGCGCAGTTACGCCGCGTTGGTCAAGATTCTTGATAATTTCGGTAAGGTCGGTCGGCGGACTGTCAGGGCTTTCTGGCTGACACAGGCCGATATGACCGTTTTCAAGAACCGTGATAAGACCATCGCCCCAGCGGGAGATGCCGTAAATATCCTCGGTTAGTCGGTCTTTATCGAAATATTCAGAAATAGAGATGCCAGCAGACATAACGCCCTCCTCATAAACATGTTTTCGATTAAATCTTTGTAGGGATAAGGTCAACAATAAATAAAACCCCGGGAGCATTACCCCCGGGGTTAAACTTAACAGGTTGGAAGGAGACCTGTTGTTTAGTGGTACTTAGCGGGTAAATTCTGGGTAGGCTTCGATGCCTAATTCAGATTTATCCAACCCGTTTAGCTCATCTTCTTCACTGACGCGAATGCCGACAGTAAGTTTGAGGAGCATCCAACCAATGGTACTCGCAATAATCGCGAAGACTCCGATGGAAACCACGCCGAGGAATTGAGTGCCATAAGCTGTACCCGTATTGCTCAATGGCACAATCATTGTACCCCAGATGCCACAAACCAAATGCGCCGGAATAGCGCCGACAACATCGTCAATTTTAAGTTTGTCCAGCAATGGAACCGCGAGGACGACGAGGATGCCGCCAATTGCGCCAATGAAGAGGGCCTGACCTATCGAGGGTGCCAGAGGTTCGGCCGTAATGGAAACCAGACCACCAATAGCGCCGTTAAGAGCCATTGTGAGGTCAACTTTGCCATAGAGAAGTTGTGTTGCGATCATGGCTGCAACAACGCCTGCTGCGGCTGCCATATTCGTGTTAATGAAGATATTAGCAACGGCTGCTGCATCAATACCTGACCCGAGAGCAAGTTGTGAACCGCCATTAAATCCAAACCAACCAAGCCACAGAATAAATGTGCCCAGAGTCGCGAGTGGCATGGATGACCCAGGAATTGGTGTTACAGATCCGTCAGCTCCATATTTGCCGGCGCGCGCGCCAAGCAAAATAGCACCTACGAGAGCCGCCCAACCGCCCACGGAGTGAACGAGTGTGGAGCCAGCAAAATCTGAGAAGCCAGCAGCTGACAGCCAGCCGCCACCCCAGACCCAAGATGCTTGAATTGGATATATAAATGCTGTGAGCAGAATAACAAAACCAAGGAATGGCCATAGTTTGATACGTTCAGCGACTGTTCCTGAAACGATAGATGCCGCTGTCGCAACAAATACCATCTGGAAGTACCAGTCAGCGCCAGTAGAATATCCACCAGAGTAATCGGGTGTTTCAGCTGTGAGGGCAGAGTCATCGCCACCCCAAATGCTAAAACTGCCGAGATATCCACCTTCGTCAATACCATAAAGAAGGTTGTAACCGACAAGATAGAACATGATCCCTGCTACTGAATACAACGAGATATTCTTGACACATATTGTGCCGACATTTTTGGCTCTGACCATGCCGCTTTCGAGCATGGCAAAACCTGCGGCCATAAACATGACAAGAAATCCACACATCAGGAACAGCAATGTATTAAAGACATAAGCTGATTCCGCTGCTGTAGTTTCAGCCTGAACAGGTCCAGCGAGAAGAACAAGTCCAAGTGCAGTGACCGACAGGCATGTAAGGAATTTAGGTAAATTAAACATTATTTTCTCCTATAACGCATCTGAACCGGTTTCTCCGGTTCTAATGCGAGTGGCTGAGTCAACTGAAAGTATAAATATCTTTCCGTCTCCGATCTGACCGGTTTTGGCAGCTTCAACTATAGTTTCGCTGACAGGGTCAACCATGTCGTCGTCGACAACAATTTCCATCCGAATTTTAGGCATAAAATGAACTTCATATTCTGACCCCCGGTAGACTTCAGTCTGACCTTTTTGGCGACCGTAACCTTTGACCTCGGAAATCGTAATGCCTGAAACGCCTATATCTGCGAGTTTTTGTCTGACTTCGTCCAGTTTGAACGGTTTGACAATAGCGATAATGAGTTTCATTGTTCTCTCCCAGTTTGTGTTTTATCGTTAAAAAAAATCCCTGGGGGACGGATCCCCCAGGGCAATAATGTGTGCTATCAGGACTTATTGAATTCCGGATAGGCTTCGAGACCAAATTCGGTAACATCCATACCTGCAAGCTCGTCTTCAACTGTTACACGCAGACCGATGGTGTATTTAAGCACCGTCCATGTGATGAAGCTGGCGATAAAGGCAAAGATGGCAACGCTAATCACGCCCATAAATTGGCCGAAATAGCTGGCATCGCCGTTTGTCAATGGGACGATCATGGTACCCCAAATACCGCAAACGAGGTGAGCAGGAATAGCGCCGACCACATCGTCGATTTTAAATTTCAGCAATAATGGTGTTGATAGAGCCACTAGGATACCACCAACGCCACCGATGAACACAGCTGCGCCGATGCTTGGTGCAAGTGGTTCAGCCGTAATGGCAACCAAACCACCAATTGCTCCGTTAAGGGCTATAACAATGTCAACCTTGCCGAAAAGAAGCTGCGAGGTAATCATTGCAAACATCACACCGGCTGCGGCAGCCAAATTGGTGTTAATGAAAATGTTAGAGATTGCGACTGAATCAAGTGCTGAACCTAATGCAAGCTGCGATCCACCGTTAAAGCCGAACCAGCCGAGCCACAAGATGAAAGCACCAAGTGTTGCAAGCGGGATTGACGACCCTGGGAAAGACGTCACAGAGCCGTCATCATTGAAGCGACCTGTGCGTGAACCGATAACGATTGCGCCAGCAAGAGCTGCCCAACCACCAGTAGAGTGGACGAGAGTTGAACCAGCGAAGTCAGAGAATGCGAAGTTTGCATCTAAGAAGCCACCACCCCATTCCCAGGAGCCCACGATTGGGTAGATGAAACCAGTCAGAACCAGCGTGAAAATTAGGAAAGGCCAAATTTTCAGGCGCTCGGCAATTGTACCAGAGACGATTGAAGCTGTTGTTGCACAGAAAACCATCTGGAAGTACCAGTCAGAACCTGACGCATAGCCACCTGAATAATCAGGTGCTTCGCCACTAACAGCCATGTCGTCAGCAGTCCAAACACTCATTGAGCCAAGGAAACCGCCTTCATCGACGCCATACATGAGGTTGTAACCGACCAACCAATACAGCAGGCCAGCCGTTGAATAGAGCGAAATGTTTTTCACACAAATCGCTGCTGCGTTTTTGGATCGAACACTACCCGCTTCCAACATAGCAAAACCTGCCGCCATGAACATGACGAGGAAGCCGCATACGAGAAAAAGGAATGTGTTAAATACATATTGTGTTTCAGCACTAACTTCAGCGTGAGCAATTCCTGCGA
>CALKOC010000005.1 GCA_938091085.1 uncultured Alphaproteobacteria bacterium | reverse complement strand
TGGTCATCTGGTAGTGCGTCGATTTTTTCTATTAAAACGTGTCTAGGGAACAAACGAACGCTTCCAAATCCTCGGAAAATAGCCATTGCAGGCCAGTTTATCCTGCTCATAACTTCAGGAATACCAAACAGACTACCAGCGTCATAGCTTCGTAACCGTCTTTCGCCATCGCGTGTGATGATATCCACGCGGCCTTTTTCGACAAAACAGATGTTGAGTGCCGGATCACCGGCTTGAAAGATAATTTCGCCCTCTATCATTCTTATGGGCTTATTACTCAGGCTGGTGAATTCAACAATATTCATGAGTATGACTCCGACGAATGACAATATCTGAGGCTATTTGGCGCGAAAGCGGCCAAGTTAAGTTATTCTCAGCATCCAATAGGCTTCTAAACATCTGTTTGGAGCAAGAAATAATTCGACATTCGGTCATGGCGACAACGCTACTTCGATAAGTCTCATATGCGAGAAACTCAAGGGGAGAGAGCAGGTCGTGTGTCTCATACAGATCACGACTGCGCCGGCATTTAGCCGAACCGGAAATAAGGAAATGAGCAATATCGCAGTCATCACCATCAGAAATTATAGGTTTTCGACGCTGGATAACTCTTCTTGGGATGTCTTCCAGCATCTTGAATGTTTGGGGTCCGAGTCGCATTTTAGGCCTTCTTTCACTATATAGAGACGACTTACGCGGCAGAATTTTAGCCAATTTCATCAAATTATTCCAAAACCATAAAATACAATTGATTAATAAATCTTTAATTTTCAACAATTTATGAAAGTAAAGAAATTTTTTTCAATTAATTTCAATAATCCTATTGGCATTGACAAATTGACGCACTAACTTAGCACCCAGTGCGCTTACGTTGAGTACTTTGTTTAGGGAGGAATAAATGAAACTTCTGCACTTTAAATTGCCAATGATGGCACTTGCTTTACTAATGTTGCCAAGCATGGCATTTGCCTCGGGTAATCTTGACTCCAGTGATTTCACTGGTATGTCATTTTGGCTTATCTCGATGGCTCTTGTAGCTTCAACAGTGTTTTTCTTAATCGAACGCGACCGTGTGGCTGCCAAGTGGAAAACGTCTCTGACTGTTTCCGGCCTGGTAACGCTTATCGCCGCTGTTCACTATTTCTATATGCGTGATGTATGGGTTTCCACCGGTACTTCACCTACAGAATTCCGTTACATCGACTGGCTACTGACTGTGCCGCTTCTGATGGTTGAGTTTTTCCTCATCCTCTCAGCGATTGCGAAAGTGCCTGCGGGTGTGTTCTGGAGATTGCTTATCTTCACAACCTTGATGCTGATCTTCGGTTATCTCGGTGAGTCCGGCAAAATGAATGTCATGGCCGGTTTTGTCCTTGGTATGATCGCATGGTTTGTGGTTCTGTATGAAATCTTTGCCGGTGAGGCCAGCAAAATTAGTGCTGAACAAGCCAGTGAAACTGTACAGAAAGCTTTCAACCTAATGCGTTGGATTGTGACAATCGGTTGGGCGATTTACCCACTCGGTTATGCACTTGGTTATTTCATGGGTGGTGTCGACGGCGCCAGCTTGAACTTGATCTACAACTTGGCTGACTTTTTGAATAAGATCGCCTTCGGTGTCATCATCTGGCACGTTGCTGTATCTGAATCTTAATTCCAAAGTTAGTGCACTGTTTAGGGGCGTCTTCGGACGCCCCTTTTTTTATTAAAAAAAATTCACTTAATTATTTTTTGAATTAATCTATGGTTTCCTAGTTGTTTATGAGATTAAACAGGGATAAAATTATCCATATTGATGACTAAAAATAAAAACATCTTAACAGCCATTATTGCAATTTTTTTGCTCGCCCAATTCCATTTGGCTATGGATTGTGGGGATGCCCATCTAATTGAGACGGGTCACAATAATGAAATCGGTTTACATGACCATATATGTCTACATTCAGATGTTGAAACCAGTGAAGGGCTTTATTCACGCCTAGAATTTAACAATTATTTTAGTCTGAGTGCTCGCATTGCTCACGCCAGTTCATCATTCACAGTCGACTATCTGTCGCCATCCCCAAGGGAACCCCCTGTCTCCTAACTAATAGAAACAAAAATTAAAAATTTCAGGAGATTAAAATGTTTAAAAATATCAAAAAAGCAATGCTTTTGGGCATAGCTACGACGTCAATGGTTTATGCTGAAAGCTTTGCTCAGGATAGCATTTACCAATTTGAAGATATAACTTATGACGAAATCAGGGTGCTCAGTAGCCCCTTAAATACACCCGAGTTTAACTTGCTCTCGACAGTTAATATTATCGAGCGCGCTAAAATAGAAACTTACCTCACTGATAATATTGGTGATCTGGTCTCTAAATATCCTGGGGTCGATAATGCCAGTATGGGTCAAGCTGTTGGAAGACCTGTCATTCGTGGTCAATCTGACTACAGAGTTGCAGTTCTTGAAAACGGTTTCTCTGCCGGTGATGTATCGTCAACAGCGGGCGACCACAGTAATACGGTATCTCTTCTCGATACACAGCGTGTTGAAGTTCTTAAAGGCCCGGTAGCTTTGAGATATGGCCCATATGTATCTTCAGGTATCGTCAATTTGATTGATGTTCATATGAACACGGACATGAAACCTGTCAGCCAGTTGGACTTGATGGAGAGCTTTTCAAATATGACCGACGAAAAAACCGTGGCGTTTCTGGGAAGACAATCTTTCTTAATGGGGGATGTCCGGGGCATTCTGGCTGTTTCGGGTAGGTTTATTGACAAAGACGCCTACGAAATTCCCGGCACTGTTGAAAGTATTGCTTTACTTAATGATGAAGGTGAAGATCTTGACGAAGCTGAGAGAGGTCTGGCTGAAAATACTGACGTTGAGGAAGAGGGGGGTACAATTTCTCTTAACCTCGGTTCGGATGATAGCCAACTCAGCTTAATGTTCTCGACAATGACCCGTGAATACGGGCTATTCGGTCACCATGCTCACGAAGAAGCTGATGACGAAGAAGAGGCCGGTCCGCGTATTGATTTGGAAAGAGAAGTGTTTAGAGGCCGCTACACAAGGACTATGAATGGCCTTCTCAACCGGTTCAGCATAGGATTTTCTTCTACGGATTATGAGCATACTGAGGGAGAAGGAGGGGCGATTGGTAGTGCCTATAAACTCTCCGATGCCTATGCGACAGAAATTGAAGCAAATCTTAATACTTTTAAGAATTTGGACTCAATGGTTGGTATTTCCATCTCCGAAGAAACCCTTGAGGTTAGCGGTGAGGAGACTTTCTTGCCGGAGACAGACACAACTAAACAGGCGTTCTATACCTTTAATAATTATGAAATCTCTGACTGGATTTTTGAGGTATCAGCGCGTCATGATGAAGTTGAATATGAAACGGCTGCGAATGCTTATGATGAGTCAGCAGATAGCCTCGCGGTAGGTGTCGCTTACAAAACACCCTATGCGGGTATAATTGGGGCTACAATTGCTTCTACACAACGCCTCCCTTCCGTAAATGAGCTTTATTCCGATGGTGTTCATTTTGCGGCTCAGCGGAACGAAATTGGAGATACCTCGCTATCTAAGGAAAAAAGCGAAATGACTGAGATTTATTTCCGTCAAAAGCTTCCTTTCGGTGGGTTTACCATCTCCTATTACGAAAATTCTGTAGATAATTATATCTATCTCAATCCGACCGGAACAGTGGATGCCGAGGATATGCCAATCTTTAATTTCTTACAGAATGATGCCGAGTTTAAAGGTGGTGAATTCACAATTTACTGGAACGACATCAATATCGGTCAGGCTGTTATGAATGCGGATATTTCTGTAGATCAAGTCCGTGGTAGTCTTGTATCCGAGGGCGCTCTTCCGACCATTCCGCCGATGAAAATTGTCGCGAGCGCAGATTTTGCCTACCGGAATTTTGATTTTGGGACGGTTATCACAAAGGCGATAGAACAAGATCGGATTGCAAGCTATGAGTTGCCGACTGATGAATTCACGCAAATAGATATGGAAATTGGCTGGACACCTACTGCTTTAAAAGATGGGCGAGTCTCGCTTCTAGCTAAAAATATTACGGATGAAGAAGTGCGACGTCATGCATCTCCTTTTAAAGATCGTGTGTCAGAGCCGGGAACGGATATCGCGCTTAGACTGCACTTGACTTTTTAGGCGGGTCATCAATAAATCAGACTTTCTCGTGAATAAGGGTGTTTACATGACGCAAAATGCAGATTTTCCTAAAAATTACATAGAAGGTCACCAGAACTGGGTGGAGGGGCTTTCTGAGTCAGAAAGTTCTCTCTACCAACATCTTGGGCGTGAAGGTCAGACACCCACAGTTATGGTTATTGCCTGTTGCGACAGCCGGAAAATGGTGCCTGACATGTTTAATGCCGGGCCGGGAGAGTTTTTTGTTTTACGGAACATTGCCAATCTCGTTCCGCCCCAAGGCCATGATAATGGCATGGCGGCGGCTGTCGAGTTTGGGGTTAACGCATTTAAAGTTCAGCACATTATCGTAATGGGTCACGCTTCTTGTGGCGGTGTTGCGGCGAGTGCATCGCATTTTGAAGCTGGCGACGCATCTGAAGGGTCGCAAACGCTGACATGGCTATCGGCACTCAAACCTGCTTATGAAGCAAGTAAGGTGATTGCCGAGACAGAGGATGCTGATTTTTCAACTACATTTGAAAAACAAGCCGTGAAAATGTCGCTCGACAATTTATCCGGTTACGCACCCGTAGAAGCTGCTATCAAAGAAGGCAGACTGAGTCTACATGGCTTCTGGTTTGATATTGAAACGGCACGACTTCACCTTTTGGACACTGCGAGTGACCAGTTCAATCCGCTTTAAATAAACTTGAGGGCTAAGGTGTTAAATCTTTCACAGCAGCGGTGACAGTTTGCGCCAGTTCAACAAAAACCCCTGCGGCAAGGCTGTCAGGGGCATATGTGATGACCGGCTGACCGGCATCAGCGGCCTCCTGTAAAGCCGGATCAAGAACCAGCCCACCCAAAAACGGGTTGAGTGTCTCTGCGGCAATGCTTTCACCACCACCAGTCCCAAATGGATGCAGGCGTTCGCCATTCGGTCCGGACATCCAGGCCATGTTTTCTAGAATGCCGATGACAGGTGTTTTGGTTTTATCGAACATGTTTATAGAACGCCGGACATCTGCCACAGCCAAATTTTGAGGTGTTGTCACAACCAGCGCGCCAGTTACAGGAATTTTCTGGGCTATTGTGAGTTGTATATCTCCCGTTCCGGGCGGTAAATCCAGTACTAGAATATCCAATTCCGGCCAGGCAACATCATTTAACATTTGCAGTAATGCGCCTTGGACCATTGGGCCGCGCCAAACCATGGCCTGGGCTTCCTGAACCATGTAGCCAATGGACATGGTTTGCATACCGAAGCGTTCAATAGGGTATATTTTTTTAGTCTCATCAAGCTCAGGTTTTTCGGTCACATTGAGTAATTTTGGAAGGGAAGGGCCGTAAATATCGGCATCAAGGAGGCCAATTTTGAATGATTGTCCATCTTCCCCCTGCATTTGAGCAAGTGCGGCGGCCAGATTTACGGCGACGGTGGATTTACCAACACCGCCTTTTCCGCTAGCGACGGCTATGACGGATTTAATCCGGGTGAAAACTTCAGGAATTGTTTCATCCGGCGGTGGTTTGCCCTTAGCTGAACCACCAGATGATGTGCCAGATGAAGAAAGTGAAGGGGCAGATTGATGCGCGGTTAAAACCACGGTAGCCGATAAAACCCCCGGAAGGGCGCGTATCCGCTCCTCACAAGCCAAACGAATGTCTTCAAAGGCTTCGGCAATATCCGGGTGTACGGCAAGCAGAAAACCTACATTTCCATCGCGAATAGTGATGCCCTGCACGATGTCGCCAGATATAATATCCTGACCTGTTTGAGGATGCTTAAGGCCTGAAAGAGCCTCAATTATTGTTTTTTCATCTATGGTGGACATAATTCATCCTAATAATTAGTTATTGGGCAAAACATTTCGGAACATTAACTTGAATAATTTACAGTAAGTGCCACATTGTGTTCTGTATCGATATAGAGTGGAGCGGACGAGCCAGCAATATCTTTTGCAACTTAGTGCGACCTGCCCTAAATCAGACCATAATGTAAGGTCTTAATTTGAAGGAGTTAAATATGCCTTGGGACAATCAAAGCGGTGGACCGAATGGCGGCAATAACAACCCTTGGGGCAATAGTCCCCGACCACAAGGGCCTGATATTGACGCTTGGTTAAACCAGCTTCAGGAAAATATTAAAAAATACATTCCCGGTGGTGGCGGTAGCGGAGTTATTTTGCTGCTTGTTGGCCTTTTGGTATTATGGGGTCTGAGTGGGTTTTACAGAGTTCAGGCTGACGAACAAGGCGTTGTTCTCCGATTTGGGAAGTTTCAAGCGCAAACCAGTCCGGGTCTGAATTATCATATACCTTGGCCTATTGAGTCAGTGATTACGCCAAAGGTAACCATTGTTAATCGAGTGGATATTGGTATGCGCGGTCCATCTGACAGTTTTGTCGGTGGGCGTGTAGCCTCCCGTGATGTCCCGGAAGAAAGCTTGATGCTGACCGGTGATGAAAACATAGTCGACGTTGACTTCTCGGTCTTCTGGTTGATTAATTCCGCCTCTGACTTCCTGTTTAATATCCAAAATCCTGAAGGTACTGTTAAGTCTGTTGCCGAAAGCACAATGCGCGAGATTGTTGGACAGAACAATATTCAGCCTATCCTGACGGAGCAACGTCAAAACACAGAGGACATGGTGAGAGATTTAATGCAGGCTATTCTGGACGATTATGGTGCAGGTATCACCATTACTCAGGTGAAGATGCAAAAAGTTGACCCGCCTGCTGCCGTCATTGACGCTTTCCGCGATGTGCAAGCCGCCCGTGCCGACCAAGAGCGCGCCAGAAACGAGGCGCAATCCTATGCCAATCGTGTTGTACCAGAAGCGCAGGGTGAAGCCTTCCGCATCCGTCGTGAAGCTGAAGCTTACAGAGAGCAATCTGTGGCGGAAGCCGAAGGTCAGGCCAGCAGATTTGCAGCGGTCTATAATGAATATAAACAGGCAAGTGATGTGACACGTCAGCGAATTTTTCTTGAGACTGTCGAGAAAGTCATGCAGAGATCAAATAAAATTATTATTGACCAGTCTGACACCGGTGGGGGGGTCATCCCTTATCTACCGCTTGATCGCCTAAACAGTAAAACCAATAAGGGAGATCAGTAATGTCTCATCCAAAACTTGTAATTTCTCTTATTTTAATCGCCATGTTGGGATTTCTGACATCAGCAACTTTGTTTACTGTTCACCAGACGCAACAAGCGCTTGTTCTACAATTTGGTGACCCAAGACGAGTAATTGATGAGCCTGGACTGCACTTTAAAATGCCGTTTGTTCAAAGTGTTATTTATATTGATAAGCGTATTTTAGATCTCGACAGCCCGACTGAAGAGCTTATTGCAGCCGACCAAAAACGCCTCGTTGTGGATGCGTATACGCGCTACAGAATTAAAGATCCACTTCAGTTCTTCACATCCTTACGCGACAGCCGTCGTGCGAATTCACGATTGGCGGCGATTGTGTCCTCCTCCATGCGTTCAGTGGTTGGTGAAGCGCCGTTTGAGGATATTGTCCGCACAAGGCGGGATGAATTGATGACGAAGATTCGTGAATTGGTTAATGAACAGACATATGATTTTGGTATCGAGATTGTTGATGTTCGCATTCGTCGTGCTGACTTGCCGGAAGCCAATAGTCAGGCGATTTACAGACGGATGCAGACGGAGAGGGAGCAGGAAGCTTCTGAATTCCGAGCCAAAGGTCAGGAAGTATCAAGGGGTATCCGTGCTCAGGCGGATAAGGATGTAACTGTTCTAACGGCGAAAGCGCAGCGTGACTCCGAGATCATACGTGGTCAAGGCGATAGCTGCCGGAACAGAATTTTTGCTGCAGCTTATGGTCAAGACCCTGACTTTTTTGCTTTTTACCGATCCATGCAATCATATGAAACTGCGCTTGGCGATGAAGGCACAACACTTGTTCTCTCGCCTGACAGTGCGTTTTTCAAATATTTAAATGCACCGGAGGCTGTCTTTAACAAGCGGGTGGCTACCAGCAATGTGAAAAAGAGCAGTGTAGATGTCGCTGCTATAGTGAGATCTAATGAGTCGCTGCAAAAGGCTTTATGCTTCGATCTTGTGACTAATATTGGATTGGACGAAGCTGAGGGTGAAGCCGCTAAAGATGCAAAATGAAAATAATTATATTTATTCTGGGTATTATTCTGGCTTTTGAAGGAGCCATATATGCCCTGTTTCCTTCGGCTTTTAAAAACCTCCTTTTGCAATTAAAAGACATAGAAACAGAAAAACTCAGATATTTTGGACTTGGGGCGATGGCATTGGGCGTTGTTTTAGTTTGGCTCTCTGGAATGAGGTAAGTTATGAGACGGAATATATCTTCTCGCTTAAATAAAATGGTTCGTTTGACCGGTTTTGGTTTATTTGCGCTTATTGCTTTTGCGCAAATTGCTTTTATACAAGTTGCTAGCGCGCAAAATATGCCGCAAAGTTTCGCCGATATTGTCGAAGATTTGATGCCGGCAGTGGTGAATATCTCCATCAGCACGACAGTTCAAAACTCTCCTGGAATTCATATGTCTCCTTTCGAGGATTTCTTCGAAGAATTTATGGAGCGAGAGGAAAAAGAGACCCCTAATAAGCGTCGTGTTTCCTCTCTTGGTTCCGGCTTTGTGATTGATCCGTCTGGTATAGTTATTACCAATAATCATGTAGTCGAAAACGCCGAGGAGATTATTGTTAATTTTTCCAATGGCGAAAAATTTAAAGCTGAGCTTCTCGGGCGTGACCCGAAAACTGATCTAGCCGTATTAAAAGTTATTACTGATAAAAAGCTACCCTTTGTAAAATTCGGTGATAACACCAAAGCCCGCGTGGGCGATTGGGTCATTGCTATTGGCAATCCTTTTGGACTTGGCGGGTCGCTTTCAGTGGGTGTTATTTCAGCGATTAACAGAGACATTAATTCCGGCCCTTATGACAGCTATATTCAGACTGATGCCGCGATTAATAAAGGCAATTCAGGTGGCCCGCTTTTCAATCTAGATGGCGAAGTTATTGGCGTGAACACAGCGATTATCTCACCTACAGGTGGGTCTGTCGGTATTGGTTTTTCTATCCCTGCAGATATGGCTCAAATCGTTATTACGCAATTGCGTGAATATGGTGAAACACGGCGAGGCTGGCTTGGTGTCCGCATTCAGCGTATTACGGAAGACCTCGCGGAGAGTCTTGGGCTGTCAAAACCAAAAGGTGCGCTTGTCTCTGAAATTATTCCCGGTGGTCCAGCCGATGAGGCAGGTATGAAGCAGGGTGACGTTATCCTGACATTTGACGGTAAAGAAGTTGCTGAGATGCGTGATTTACCGCGTATTGTTGCAGAAACCCCGATTGATAAAGCTGTGCGCGTTAAAGTTCAAAGACGCGGAAAGGCTGTAAACCTGAAGGTTAAGGTTGGGCGTCTTGAAGAAAGTGACCAGATTACTGAGGCGAAACCAAGCAGTCCTAAAGCCCAAACCAAACAACCGGGATTGAAACTTCTGGGGCTGACGTTGGAAATGCTGGATGCCAAAACGCGTGCGCGTGCTGGTCTGGATGATGATAAGGATGGTGTGCTGATTGCTGAAGTTGATGCAGCTAGCTCAGCATCTGAAAGCGGTGTGAAGTCCGGTGACATCATTGTTGAGGTTGATCAAACTTCTGTGGCAAAACCCCAAGATGTTGAGGATTTGGTTAATAAAGCCAAAAAGGCCGGTAAAAAATCTATTTTGGTCTTGATGCAAACCCCGCAGGGTTTGAGGTTTGTCGCCATTAAGATTTAAACAGGATGTGATTAGCCTGATAGCCCTGCAGATAGAGCAGGGCTGTCAGATCACCATAATCTATGCGGAATGTCGCAGCATCTGCCACAAGCGGCTTCGCCCGAAAAGCGACCCCCATACCTGAAAGTTTGAGCATATCAAGGTCGTTTGACCCATCCCCGACAGCTAGGGTTTGAGAAGCTGGTATATTTTTTTCATTACACCAGTTTTTCAAACGTGCAGCTTTTGCCTCTCTCCCGAGAATAGGGTCAATGACCCTTCCCGTCAGATGCTCGTCTTCTATCTCAAGTTGATTACAATGGCAGGCATCAAAGTTTAACTGGTCGGCTATTTTGTCGGCAAAAAAGGAAAACCCGCCTGAAACAAGTCCGCAGAACACATTGTGCTGTTTTAGGGTTGCCAGAAGTGTTGCCGCGCCGGGCATAAGCGTCACATCGTCATGGACGTCCTGCAAACTTGTTGCCGGAAGACCTCCGAGTAACGCGACGCGTTCTCTTAAAGCTGGTTCGAACTCTATCTCGCCCCGCATCGCACGGCTTGTAATATCGGAGATTTTGTCACGAAGATTTAACCTGTCAGCCAATTCGTCGAGACATTCTTGCTCGATAATAGTGCTTTCCATATCAGCAATCAGGAGCTTTTTTCTCCGCCTCTCAGACGGCACCAGATTAAAATCGACAGATAGATCAGAGAAGTTTTCACGCAGAGCTGTAAGCTTATTTGCGGTTTCAGATGCTAAGATGTCGACAGCTATTTCGTGGGCAATTCCTTCATTCAGGCAGGTCACACTGTCCCTTGGCACATCCAAATGAAGCGAGATGCTTTCCACCAATTCATTTGTTAAAATAGGGAATGCTGGGTTACATGTTAAAACCAGATAATAGGGTGTCTCATTCATGAATCTGTCCGTCACTTCGTCACCAGGTGTATTACCGGCTTCTGCGGATCAAATCCGCGCCGAGATTATTCTTATTGCAGGTGCAACCGCCAGCGGCAAGTCTTCTCTTGCGCTTTCCCTTGCCTCCGAAATTACGACTGCGGGAGGGCAAGCCTGTATTATTAATGCCGACTCCATGCAGGTCTATCGCGAGATGCAAGTGCTGACCGCCCGACCATCCATTGAGGAGGTCAAACAATGCCCCCATGAATTATATGGGCATGTTTCGGCAGGAGATGAATATAATGTTGGACGTTGGTTGTCTGAGGTGCAAGCAACGATTGCCAATGCAAAGAATGCGGGTCAGACACCAATTTTGGTCGGTGGTACGGGGCTTTATTTCAAATGTTTGACAGAGGGTATCGCAGACATTCCAGATATTCCTGAGGATATCAGAAAGGCTGTGCGCGCGAGACATGAGGCAGAGGGTACGTATGCTTGTCATGTCGCTTTAAAGGAAATTGACCCGCAAGCTTATCAGCGCCTTGAGGCCACAGACCCCCAGAGAGTTTTAAGGGCTCTTGAGGTCTATGAAGCTACTGGCAGAAGCCTTTCAGACTGGCAGAACGACCCCGTGACACCGCCAATTACGGCTCCGATGCTGAAAATTCTACTCACACCGTCCAGAGAATGGCTATATGCCAGATGTGATCGTCGTTTTGAGGCTATGATAGCCGAAGGTGCGCTGGAAGAGGCATCAGCAATGGCAGCATTAGGGCTTTCCGACACTCTCCCTGCCATGAAAGCATTAGGGCTAAAAGAGTTGCTCGCATTAGAAAATAATGGGATAAGCCTCGAAGAAGCGCAATTAGCGGCGCAGCAGGCGACACGACGTTATGCGAAACGGCAAATGACATGGTTTAGGAATCAGATGATTTCATGGAACGGCGTTTCTGAGCAAGAATATTACAATAAATCATCATATTTCTTGCCGAATATTATAAAAATACTTGACCTAGTGTGAAATCTTGCCTAGTTTCCCCCAGAATTTATAGGACTTATAGCTGAAAGATGGGTAAGAGAATGAGTGATCAAAAGACTGATCAGATGACCGGTGCTGAAATTGTTATCAAAGCGCTGAAGGATCAGGGCGTAGAGCATATTTTTGGATACCCCGGTGGGGCTGTTCTGCCGATATATGATGAAATTTTCAAGCAGGACTGGTTGCATCATATTCTTGTCCGTCATGAGCAGGGTGCTGCCCATGCAGCTGAAGGCTATGCGCGGTCTACTGGTAAATGTGGTGTGTTGTTGGTTACTTCCGGCCCGGGTGCGACAAATGCCGTTACCGGTTTAACCGATGCGCTGATGGACTCTATTCCTCTGGTTTGCATTACCGGACAGGTACCTACTCACCTCATCGGGTCTGATGCGTTTCAGGAATGCGATACCGTCGGCATTACCCGACCCTGCACGAAACATAATTATCTCGTTAAATCAGTTGATGATCTCGCGGAAATCATGCATGAGGCGTTTTATATCGCCACTTCGGGTCGTCCCGGTCCTGTTGTCATTGATATACCAAAAGATATTCAGTTTGCTCCAGGCCCTTATATGTCGCCTGAAAAAATATCCAAGGCGAGTTATCAACCCCCCAAAAAGGGCGATTTGAACGGTATCCGTGAAGCGGCGGAACTCATAGCTTCTGCCAAGAAGCCAGTTTTTTATACCGGTGGCGGCGTGATCAATGCCGGACAAGTTGCAAGCAAACTATTGCGCGAATTTGTTGGTTTGACCGGCTATCCAATTACCTCGACCCTTATGGGACTGGGAGCATTTCCCGCCAGTGACAATCAATGGCTCGGTATGCTTGGTATGCATGGTACATATGAAGCCAATATGGCGATGCATGATTGCGATGTCATGATTAATATTGGTGCGCGTTTTGATGACAGGATTACGGGTCGACTTGATGCGTTTTCTCCCAATTCGAAAAAAATTCATGTCGATATTGATCCGTCATCCATCAATAAAACTGTTCATGTTGATGTGCCGATTGTCGGCGATGTCGCCCATGTACTTGAAGACATGATACGCATCTGGAAAGAAACGGCTTGTTCCCCTGATAAACAAGCAATTTCTGATTGGTGGCAAGAAATTGAAGGCTGGCGGAAAGTCAATTCTCTCGGTTTTGAACAAAGTGACACCATCATCAAGCCGCAATATGCCGTTCAGCGCCTTTACGAACTTTCCAAGGACAAGGATGTGTATATTTCGACTGAGGTTGGTCAGCACCAAATGTGGGCGGCTCAGCATTTCCATTTTGAAGAGCCTAATCGCTGGATGACGTCAGGGGGGCTAGGCACTATGGGTTATGGTTTGCCGGCGGCAATCGGGACTCAAATCGCGCATCCAGAGGCTTTGGTTATAGACATTGCTGGCGAGGCTTCAGTCCTGATGAATATGCAGGAAATGTCTACAGCCGTTCAATACAATCTGCCGGTCAAAATATTTATTTTGAATAATGAATATATGGGTATGGTGCGTCAGTGGCAGCAGTTATTACATGGCGGGCGTTACTCGCATAGTTATTCCGAGGCATTACCTGATTTTGTGAAGCTTGCGGAGGCGTATGGGGCGACTGGGATACGTGCGACCAATCCAGGTGAACTGGATGAGGCGATTACGCAAATGCTTGATACGCCCGGCCCGGTAATTTTTGATTGCGTTGTTTCTAAAGATGAAAATTGCTTCCCGATGATTCCATCAGGTAAAGCGCATAACGAAATGATACTCGCCGGAGAGCCGGCTGATGTTGAGGTTTCTGAAGAGGGCAAGGCACTCGTATGATGATGAATGACCAATCTATTGAAGCGCACACGCTTTCAGTGCTTGTAGAGAATTCTGCCGGTGTGTTGGCGCGCGTTATCGGCTTATTTTCAGGGCGCGGCTACAATATTGAGAGCTTGACCGTTGCTGAAGTTGACGGCGAGGCACATATGTCGCGTATTACAATTGTGACCAGCGGGTCGCCTATGGTGATTGAACAAATCAAAGCTCAGTTGAGCCGCATCGTGCCGGTTAGCCGCGTGACGGATTTAACAGTCGAGGCTGAGGCAATTGAACGTGAAATGGCACTGGTTAAAGTTGCGGGTACCGGAGAGAAAAGAGTTGAGGCGCTTCGCGTGTCTGAAAGCTTCAGAGCGCGCGTAGTGGACACCACACATGAGTCATTTGTGTTTGAGTTGACCGGGGCAAAAACTAAAATTGATGCATTTGTTCAGCTTATGCGTCCTTTAGGCCTAAAAGAAGTTTCAAGAACAGGCATCGCGGCGATTGCCCGTGGGCCGGAAGCAATGTAAAAGCCTTACATCTTTCGCTTTCAAATTCAGATAATTACCTATAAATCTACTGAAAATTTAAAGACCAGACGAGGAGACAAAAATGGATATGCTATATGACCGCGATGCGGACACAGACCTGATTAAATCCAAAAAGATTGCCATTATCGGCTATGGCTCACAGGGCCACGCACATACACTCAATTTAAGGGATAGTGGTGTTGCAGAGATTTGTGTTGGATTACGGACTGACTCGTCTTCCGTCGCTAAAGCCCAAGCTGAAGGCATTGAGGTAAAATCAATCGCAGAGGCAGCAGCATGGGCAGATATCGTCATGATTTTGACCCCAGATGAATTACAAAAAGATATTTATAACACCCATATCGCAAACAATATCCGTGAGGGTGCAGCCTTGATGTTTGCGCATGGTCTGTCCATTCATTTTAACTTGATTGAACCACGTGCTGATCTTGATGTGCTTATGGTTGCGCCAAAGGGCCCGGGTCATACTGTGCGCGGTGAATATCTGCGCGGCGGGGGTGTACCGTGTCTGGTTGCTGTGCATAAGGATGCTTCCGGTACGGCGCGAGATATTGCCATGTCCTATGCCTGTGGATTGGGCGGCGGTCGATCCGGCATTATTGAAACCAATTTCAGGGATGAGTGCGAAACCGATCTCTTTGGTGAGCAAGCTGTGCTTTGTGGGGGTGTCGTTGAGTTGATTAAAGCCGGTTATGAAACGCTTGTTGAGGCGGGTTATCCGCCGGAAATGGCCTATTTTGAGTGTCTCCATGAGGTCAAACTTATCGTTGACCTGATTTATGAAGGCGGCATTGCCAATATGAACTACTCAATTTCCAATACGGCTGAGTTCGGTGAGTATGTTTCCGGCCCGCGCGTCGTGACATCTGATACCAAAGCTGAAATGAAGCTTATTCTGGAAGATATTCAGTCAGGTAAGTTCACCAATCGTTGGATGCAGGGTGGTCAGGAAGAAATCAAAAAATTCCGTGCAGATATGGCGGCGCATCCAATTGAAGAAGTTGGCGCAAATTTACGTGAAAAAATGCCGTGGATTTCATCTAATAAATTGGTTGATCAGTCTAAAAACTAGGTTATTTCACCAATATCAGCCTGTTTAGAAGCTGATTTACACTATTTTTCGAAAAGGCCGCAACTTCGCGGCCTTTTTTGATTTGTGCAAGGTGTGCATTGCATAATTGCAGTTTTGCATAATTGAACTTATAATATTGCAATTATGCGAAGACTTGATTGGGATGATTTAAGGTTTTTTCTTTCGGTGGCCTCAAATGGGTCGCTTTCAGCTGCTGCGCGAGAATTAACCGTCAATACAACTACTGTATTGCGTCGGATTGCAAGCCTCGAAGAGGCGCTCTCAGCGCGCCTATTTGATCGAATGCGCTCAGGTTATCATTTAACCCAAGAGGGATTGGTGTTGCAGGAACTTTTAGTTCCTGTAGATCAGCGCTTATCTAGCCTTCAGCGCGATTTTCAGGCAGCTCATGCCGGTGCAAAAGGGCGGGTTAAGGTGAGCGCCTCTGAAACTGTCTCGGGTACCTTATTGGCTGGTGGAATGCCAGAGTTTGCTACTAAATACCCGGACATTGAGATTAGCCTGTTAAGTGAAATATCACAGATTCAAGGTATTTCAGGGCAGAATGCTGGTCTAAGAGATGTTGATTTGGCAATCCGCACCGCCCGTCCGACGCAGGGTGATATGTTGGTTCGTAAACTCGGTGATTTGGCTTATGGCCTTTACGCACACCAAGACCGTGCCGCAAAGCTTAATGAGGGGATTGAAATCACCAGTCCTGAGAAGTTGGCAGATATACCGCTTATAGGTTTTGACGAAGATGCCCTTCCAACCGGGCCGGTCTGGTTTTTGTCCCGTGTAGAGAAAACGATGACGTTAGTTACGCGCGCGGCAGGAGACAGAGCAAGACTGCAAATGGTTAAGGAAGATATGGGGCTTTCAGCTTTACCTTGCATCATGGCGGATGCTGAACCGGAATTGCAGAAAATTGCAGGCCCTGAGATGGTTGGATCTCTGGAACTCTGGTTGCTCGCACGGCGGGATTTAGCGCAGTTTCCTCACGTTCGGACAGTGATGGATTTCATCATTGCAAGGATAAGGAGTCTGCGAATGTCGCTTTCGGGTAATACGAGTAAATGAAAAAACTTGGTGGCAAATAAAGTTACTTGCAATCCTTATTTTCCACGTATAAACAGGATGTTGGTCAGTTTATCTGAAATGGTTTTTATGATGCTTATGGACATTAACACATCTGCGCATTTTACCGGTATTGCCTTTGTGCCTACCGGAGGTTTTGCGCTGTCTGGTGTTCATTTGGAAATTTCATTGCTACCAATTTTAGCAGGTCATCTCCTAATCAGCCCCTGAGGTCAAGGCAGACAATGCCGGACGCTCAGGGGTCATATTTGGAAATTATGATTACCTGGCCCGGCATAGGGCTAAATTGAAGGATTAAAATGATGACACGTAAAGTTAGTGAAGAGAAAACCCAAGAGATGCGTGACGGTTCCGACCGTGTATTGATATTTGATACGACCCTGAGAGACGGTGAACAATCTCCGGGGGCATCTATGTCTTTGGAAGAAAAGCTTCAAATTGCTGAGACATTGGACACCATGGGTGTTGATGTCATTGAGGCGGGTTTTCCGATTGCCTCAAATGGTGATTTTGAAGCTGTTCAAGAAGTATCCAAATTAGTTAAAAACGCTACCGTCTGCGGTCTTTCCCGTGCAGGTGTAAAAGATATAGACCGTGCAGCAGAAGCTTTGAAACCTGCTGAAAATATGCGGATACATACTTTTATTTCGACATCTCCTGTTCATATGAAGCATAAATTGCAAATGGAACCTGAGGCCGTTCTTGAGGCTGTGGCCTTTAGTGTGAACCATGCGCGTGGTTACACAGATGATGTTGAATGGTCAGCCGAAGATGCGACACGGACAGATAGAGACTTTCTGTGTCAGTGTGTCGAGGTTGCGATTAAAGCAGGCGCAACCACTATTAATATTCCCGATACAGTAGGTTACACGCTACCGCAGGAATATATTGAGATTATTACAATGTTGAGAGACCGCGTGCCGAATATTGATCAAGTGGTCTTGTCAACGCATTGCCATAATGATTTGGGTCTCGCAGTCGCCAATTCGCTTGCTGGCATTCAAGCTGGGGTACGCCAGGTTGAATGTACGATTAACGGGCTTGGCGAGCGTGCTGGTAATGCTGCGCTTGAAGAGATAGTAATGGCTTTGAATGTGCGCTCGGATTTAATGCCGCAATGGACACAAATCGAAACAACGCATCTTGCAAGAGCTTCAAAGCTGGTTTCCAATGTAACGGCATTTCCTGTGCAATATAACAAGGCTATTGTTGGCAAAAACGCATTCGCACATGAAAGCGGTATCCATCAGGATGGTATGTTGAAAAATAACCAGACCTACGAAATTATGTTGCCTGAGACAGTGGGCATTAATAAATCTTCTTTGGTGATGGGTAAGCATTCGGGGCGTCATGCTTTCCGTGAAAAAATTACGGCTTTGGGGTATAGTCTGTCCGATAATCAAATGCAGGACGCCTTCCAGCGTTTCAAAGATTTAGCGGACCGCAAGAAGCATGTTTTTGATGATGATATTGTCGCTTTGATTGACGACGAAGTCGCACATGGTAACGATCGTATCAAGGTGATGTCCTTGCAAGTTGTTGCTGGCACTAAAGGGCCTCAAAAAGCGGAACTTGAATTGGAAATTGATGGCGAAATGCACCGTGCTGAAAGTACAGGTGATGGCCCAGTTGATGCGACGTTTAATGCAATTAAAGAGCTTATCCCTGCAAAGGCTCGCTTGCATCTGTATCAGGTACATGCTGTGACACAGGGGACAGATGCGCAAGCAGAGGTGAGTGTGCGCCTTGAAGAGGATGGTAAAACAGTTACAGGGCGCGGTATTGATACAGATACACTTGTGGCATCGGCAAAAGCCTATGTTAGTGCGTTGAACAAGCTAAGTGTCAAACGGTTGCGTCAGGCGCCGGATGATGTCGCTGCATTACAAATTTGAGGCTATGCTAAACACTGTGTTAAGCTGACGGCTAAAGGGTTTAATTTAAACAAGTAAAACTGGATATAAAATATGCTTGATAATTTTCTGGGAATGTTTTCCGCCGATATGGCGATTGATTTAGGAACGGCCAATACGCTCGTTTATGTTAAGGGGCGTGGTATTGTTCTTAATGAACCCTCTGTTGTGGCGATTTTTAACAATTCAGGCAGAAATCAGCTTTTAGCTGTTGGTGATGAGGCAAAACTTATGCTTGGCCGGACGCCTGGAAATATTCAAGCTATCCGCCCGATGCGTGATGGCGTGATTGCAGATTTTGATGTGGCTGAGGAAATGATTAAGCACTTCATCCGCAAAGTGCATAACCGTCGGACCTTTGCAAACCCTCAAGTGGTTATATGTGTTCCTTCCGGTGCGACTGCGGTTGAGCGTCGTGCTATTCAGGAAAGTGCGCTTTCTGCCGGTGCGCGCCGTGTGTATCTGATTGAAGAACCAATGGCCGCAGCGATTGGGGCGGGGCTTCCGGTGACGGAGCCTACAGGTTCCATGATTGTTGATATTGGCGGCGGTACTACCGAGGTTGCTGTCCTGTCTCTAGGCGGGATTGTATATTCTCGTTCGGTGCGTGTTGGTGGTGATAAAATGGATGAAGCAATTATCGCCTATATCCGTCGTCATCATAATCTTTTGCTTGGTGAGTCCAGTTCTGAACGCATTAAAAAAGAAGTCGGTTCCGCAGCTATTACTGATGGTGGTAAAGGTGTGAGCATCAACATTAAGGGACGTGATTTGATGAATGGTGTGCCGCGTGAGGTGGCGATTTCACAAAGTGAAATTGTTGAGAGTCTCTCAGAGCCAGTCGGTCAGATTATTGAAGCGGTTAAGGTTGCTCTTGAAGCAACCCCGCCCGAACTTGCTGCGGATATTGTCGATAAAGGCATTATTTTAACAGGTGGCGGTGCGTTGCTTAAAAATTTAGATAAGGTTTTGCGTGATGAAACTGGTCTACCTGTAAGTATCGCCGATGAGGCGCTTTCGTGTGTTGCGTTGGGTACGGGTAGAGCACTTGAACACATCAAAACCATGAAACACGTTCTATCCAGCGTTTACTAGGTTTTGAGGAGTCTAATGTCATTAGACAATAGAGGTATAGGACGAAAGGGCGGGATATCCCGTCGCGGTTCTGTCTTATTTCTTTTGATATTAGCTATATTGCTCATTTACATAACGAATAGCGGTCCGAGGCTCTTAACTTCGATCCGCCAATTTACATATGACCTGATTGCGCCGGTTACAGAGTTTATTGGTCGTCCTGTTGTGGCCTTGCGCAAGACGGGTAATGCTTTAACGGATTATACGGATCTCATAAACGAAAATGCCAAACTTAAAGCTCAATTAAATGACCTTCTTGCTTGGGAAGATCGTGCATTACGTCTTGAAGCAAAAATAGTTAGATATGAGAGACTTTTAAATGTCAAAATTGATGGTCAGTATAATTTTAAGACATCCAGAGTTGTTGCTGATTTAGGTGGTCCCTTTGTCAGGACAGTATTGATTAATTCGGGTGAAGATGAAAATATTCGGGTCGGTCAGGCAGTTTTTGGGGCCTCAGGATTTATTGGACAAGTCGTTTCGGTAGGCAATTCATCGAGTCGCGTGCTTTTATTAACAGATCTGAATAGCCGCATTCCTGTTCAACTTGAGCCTTCAGGTTTGCAGGCAATTTTGACTGGCGATAATACAAATGAACCCATTCTAAATTTTTACGACGACAAAGACGTTCCTGAAAAAGGTGCGCGCGTAGTTACCTCCGGTTATGGAGGGCGGATAGCTCCGGGGCTGATCATTGGAACTGTAGACGTCAATCGTGAGGGACAGCCCCGTGTGAAGCTTAGAGAGAAAATAACGAATATGAATTATGTGCGTGTTCTGGATTTTAAATTTATTGAAGCTCCTGAAGACGAGACACAACTACCGGAAGCTCTCAAAATCACCCCTAAAAACAGCGAGAGCCAAAATACAGATAATAAAATCGAAGCTCCATAAAAGGTCAAATGGTAGACATGGGTTCTAGAGAAAAAAATTTTCGACAGATAATCGCACGATCTTCAGAGAGTAATCGTTTTGTTATGTTGTCTTATACTTTAATCTTGGCAGTTTTTATTATTCTATTATCTAAGGTGCCATTAATTCAAATTTTTAATGTCACCCCCCATCCATCACTCATTTCCATCGCTATATTTTACTGGAGTTTGAGTGATCCGGAGCGTCTTTCAATATATTCACTTTTCTTTATTGGGTTATTTGTTGACTTACTACTTATTTCACCCATTGGAATCGGATTTATTCTCTATTTGGGGTTACATTATTTTGTTATCACTCAGCGCGCCACATTGTTAAATCGCGGGTTAACAGTCAAATTAGCCTTTTTTTCTTTAATTATGTTTTTCTTTTATTTCATTGTTTATTTTTTAGTCTGGCGTACTCATGGCCATTTTCCGGCAGTAAAAACGATTATCGTGCCTTGTTTGACAACAATACTCTGTTTTATTCCTTTTTATCGACTGTTTGAAATGATGGATAATCTTGTCTTTCCTTCAGATTTGAGAGGATAGGCGATATGTATTCTTACGAAACAGATACCCAGACATTTTCCCGACGCGCCGTGATTTTAGGATTAGGACAATTGGGCCTATTTGGTTTGCTGGCAGCGCGTTTGCAAAATTTGCAGATAACGCGGGGGGATCAATACGGTATTCTGGCGGAAAATAACCGGGTAAATATAGGTCTTATCGCCCCCTTGCGTGGTAGAATTCTTGATCGCTACGGTCAGGAAATTGCTACCAACCGCCCGAATTTTCAGGTGATTATGATTCCCGAACAAACCAAAGATCCAATTGAAACCTTGCAGGTGTTAGAGAAACTCGTCCCTATTTCACCCTCGCGCCGAAGGCGCTTATTAAGGGACATTCCAAGAAGTCGTGGTTTTGTTCCATTCACGGTAGCTGAGAATCTTGAATGGGAACAATTCGCTGCCATTAATCTTAACCTTCCACATTTGCCGGGGGTGGAGCCGCAAGTTGGTAAGCTGCGCTACTATCCTCAAGACGATATTTTTTCTCATATGGTTGGTTATGTTGGTCGACCGGATGGACGGGATCTGCGAAGGGATGACCCGCTACTTAAAGTCCCCGGGTTTCGCATTGGTAAAAGTGGTGTTGAAAAACAGTTTGATGACACGCTCCGAGGTTCAGCCGGCAGTCGTCGCGTTGAGGTTAATAATGTTGGTCGGGTTATTCGTGAACTCGCCCGCAATCCGGGTGCTCAAGGCGCAGATTTGATGATGTCGATGGATAGCACCCTGCAAAATGAAGCCATCCGTCTTCTCGGTGAGCAAAGCGGTTCTGTTGTTATGATGGATGTGAATAGCGGAGAAGTTTTGACCATTGCTTCTGCGCCGACATTCAATCCTAATCAATTTACTGTAGGTCTAAGCCAAAAAGAATGGGACGGCTTGTTGGATGACCAGCGCAAACCTCTTATCAATAAAGCGATTGCAGGTCAGTACGCCCCCGGTTCGACGGTCAAAATGCTCATCGCCATAGCAGGGCTAGAAGAAAAAGTAATTACTCCAAAGGAAAAGATTGTCTGTGAAGGGCTATACGAGCTTGGTGGAGATACATTCCATTGCTGGGAGCATGAGGGGCATGGTGCAATGAATATGCATGATGCCATAACAAATTCCTGTGATGTTTATTTTTATGAATTAGCGAGACGCCTCGGTATTGACCCGATTGAAAAAGTTACCAAGAAATTTGGGTTGGGCAGTACATCTATTCCCGGCGCTTTCGGGGAGAAAAAAGGTCTTATACCTGGTCGGGACTGGAAGCGTGCCAATCTGGACGCCTCATGGCAGACCGGTGAAACCCTGATTGCTGGTATCGGGCAGGGCTATATGCTTGTTACGCCTATTCAGCTGGCAGTTATGACTGCACGGATTGCCAATGGTGGAAAGGAAGTCGTGCCTAAGCTTTTAATAAATCCAAAAGACGTTCAATCTGATAATCGAAATATTTCACAGGCCAGTCAGGGAAATCTGACTATGGACGACGATGGGGGTGAAAAGACCAATAGTCTTGTGGTTGATCCTGAGCATATCAAACTAATGCACAAAGCTATGACAAGCGTGGTGAATGATCCGGATGGCACGGCTTTCGGCTCTCGTTTTAATCTCAGAGGTGTTAAGTCTGCAGGTAAAACCGGCACGGTTCAGGTTCGGCGTATCAGTAAAGATGAACGCGAGTCCGGCATTATTCCAAATGAAGAGCTCGATTGGCATTTGCGTGACCATGCCCTTTTTGTTGGTTTTGCGCCTGTTAAAAATCCGAAATATGCCATCTCAGTTGTTGTTGAGCATGGTGGTAGTGGATCAAAAGTTGCAGCTCCAATCGCACAGAAACTTCTGAAAATGGCACTGGAACGTGACCGCCAGCCGAGCAAAACCAAAACCGCACGCGCCAATGCGTTTAATAAGACGGCAAAAATGAAGGTGGATAAAGCATGAGTCAGTTTCTGTCTCCGCGCTTAAATTCGTTTCAGGGGCGTTTAGCGTCTCTGAATTGGCTACTTGTGGCTCTCATTGTTTCTATCAGCTTGATTGGGGTGATGATGTTGTATTCGGTTGCCGATGGCAGTTTTGAGCCATGGTCAATTCGCCATTTGACCCGACTGATTGTTGGGCTGGCCTTTATGATTACAGTAGCGATAATTGATATTAAGTTTTGGTTCCGCATTGCTTATTTTGTCTATGTAATTGGCTTACTGGCTCTTCTATCGGTTGAGTTTTTTGGTGACCAGATGATGGGCGCAAAAAGATGGCTTGATTTGGGGTTGGTGACCATTCAGCCATCTGAACCTATGCGTATCGGGCTGATTCTAGCACTTGCAAGATATTACCATAATTTACCAGTTGAAAACATATCTCGCCCGCAATGGCTGGTTTTGCCTTTATTGATGATTGTCGTGCCTGCATTCCTTATTTTCAAACAGCCGGATCTTGGAACATCAATTCTCTTCTCATTAATTGGGGTGAGTATTCTTTTCCTTGCAGGGTTGAGTTGGCGTTATTTTTTCGCTGGTGGGCTAGCACTTATTCCTGCAGGCTGGATTACATGGACGATGCTACTGGATTATCAGAAGAAGCGGGTTTTTACGTTTCTTGACCCTGATAGTGATCCGCTTGGTTCTGGGTATCACATTTTACAATCCAAAATTGCTATCGGGTCTGGTGGTTTGACCGGCAAGGGCTTTATGCAGGGAACGCAAAGTCATCTAAATTTTCTTCCCGAAAAACATACAGATTTTATTTTCACTATGTACGCAGAGGAAATGGGGCTTTATGGCGCCTTAATTTTGCTGGTGATGTATTTGATGATTTTACTGATGGGCTATTTTATCGCCACACAGTCTCGAAGCGCTTTTGCCCGTATCCTGGCTATGAGTATTAGCGTTTCGTTTTTTATCTATTTGTTCGTGAATATTGCCATGGTTGTTGGCTTGCTTCCGGTTGTCGGTGTGCCACTGCCGCTTATGTCTTACGGCGGAACATCCATGTTGACCGTGATGTTTGGAATGGGGCTTTTGCTGAATGTTCAGGTTAATAGATACACTGAATTATCTACGAAATAGTCTGAAAGTTTACTCACCCAAAAGTGTGTTCAATTCGCCTGATTTTTCAAGCGCATAAAGGTCATCACACCCACCAATATGCGTGTCTCCGATGAAAATTTGTGGAACGGAAGTCAGCCCATTAAGCCGTTCTTTGAGTGCTGCACGCCCAGCCGCGTCACCGGATAAATCCACTTCAGTAAAGTCCAAATCTTTCTTGGCCAAAAGGTCTTTCGCCGCAAAACAAAAAGGGCAGGTATTGGTCGTGTAAATCTCAATTTTTTTCATAATATCTAACGGTTTTGATTTGAGGGGATGTATTACGATTAGAAGGGTGTCAGAGACAAAAGCCACTGACTTTCGAGACCTTCTTCACGAAAATGATGAAAACTTAGATACGCTTCAGAGCTTGTCATTTCAAGAAATTTGTTGTGATTAGCATACTCAACAAGCAAAACAGCTTCAAATTTTGGTACGTCATCGCCAATTAAAACGTTTCGAACGGCGCCGTTAAACAGAACTCGCCCACTGTAATCGGGCAAAATGGTTTTTACGCGATTTCCATATTCCGCATAGGCTTCCGGATTTTTAAATACAAGCAGGTTTAACATCACAACTTTTTCGTTGCTGTTACCTGCTTTTAGAGCATTAACCTGTTTTTCTGTCGGATAAAGTGACATGACACAATCTCGAATGGCACAATCTCAATCAGCTGAGATTGTACTATATCCGAAATCAGTCAAAACAGATAGAACTGACTGTAGATTAAACAGCCTCTTGTTCTTCACCGACAAGTTCGAGGTTTCCAGCCGCAAGTTTGCCGTTTTTGCTCTCGATCATTTGATATTTTAATCTTTGGCCTTCAACAATAAGGCGTAACCCAGATTCTTGTACTGCAGTGATGTGCACGAAAGCATCGGGTGTCCCGTCATCAGGTGTAATAAAGCCGTAACCTTTGACGGTGTTGAACCATTTAACGATACCAGTATTCATTGTATTCTCCGTGCTCCCAATATTTGGGAGTGCTTAAAAAGCGGAAG
>CALKOC010000004.1 GCA_938091085.1 uncultured Alphaproteobacteria bacterium | reverse complement strand
CATAACCTCAGCTTCGTTCAGATTATCAACATTTTGATCATCCAATGCCGCCATATTGTCCAGATTAGGTGGTGCATCAAATGCAGCCCCAGATATAAATGGAATTTCAGCCTCAGTCAGAGGCGTATCACTTTGACTACCACCAGGTATATCGCCTGCTAAATCTGCCGCAATTTCAGCAGCAAGGGCAGCTTCAAGACCTTCATCAAGATTATCGGGCGGTGTTTCTTCTGAATGAACCTGCGTATCCGCGTTATTTTTATCCGCATCAACATCAGCTGATGTTACCTCTAGCGAGGTGTCACGTTCATCATCAAGTTTGTTATTTTCGAGAATATCGTTAATGGCATCAGCGATTTCTGCCATCTTCCGGAACTCTTCTTCTTCTGATTGACTCATTTAAAAACCGTTACTGACATCAAATTCAACAAAATATCTGATGAATCGATATTAAAACTATAATAACACTATACAATAGATAAGATTCGTCAAAATTATGCTTAAAGAGTTATTTATTTTCAGTGTGGCATTTTATGAAATAATAAAAAAGCCGGAACACAAACCCCAGGAAAGACACTCCAATGTCTGCGACTGAAACTAAAGATATGGCCGATACAATTTTACAAAACCAGTTTACATCTCCCTCGGATAGCGATCTGGACACTAATTTAGAAAATTCAAATGCTCCTCAATCTGGCCAAGCCGATTTTCCCAAGGGCGGTCGCGCTTTGGCGAACCTTTTATTGATGGAGCATGATTTCCGGCGTGCGCGATATACGAGGGAAATTGCGAATATAATAGCCACCAGACTGGATGGGTTTACCCATTGTGATGGCGTCATTGTTTGGGTCAAAAAAAATAAAAGTAGCGATATTATTATGTCGCGGCTTGAGGGAAGTCAGCTCAAAACAATAAAAGATAAGAATCTTGAAAAATGGGCCAAAAAGCTTTCTACGTGGATGGATAAAACAAATACACCAGCCGGCGGATTGGATACAGAGACAATTCCTGCAAAGATTTTTGACCTATGGCCGGATATATTTCCACTGGAGGGGTTTTATGTCCCCCTAAATTGTCCTGGTAAAGGTCGAGCAGGGGGGGTGCTGTTATTGCGCAGCCAACCTTGGGGCGAGGCTATAAAAATTATGCTTGAACAATTGGGTGAAGCAGCGGGTTATAGCGTGAAAGCACTTGAACTAGGGATTTACAATAAAACTGCTTCAAATTTACCCTTGTTACTTGGGTTGCTGGGAGTTGCCATCCTTTTGTCAGGCACAGCGTTGACGGTTATGGATATTATTCCAACACCGGATTATCTTCAGCCGGCAATCCATTTACTCAAGGATTTGACTGGTCTCGGCATTTAGCCTTGAGGAACTCAAAGAATTAACAAGATGGGCTACGGCTTTTGGCGTTGTTGCACCTGCACAAACCGTTAAATTTTGGGGAATATAAATATGTTGTTCAGCGCCAAATATTTTTTGTAGGGCAGGATGACTTAATATCTCTGACCCGCGATCCTCAGGGTTGTGAATTCGTTTATCTCTTTCAGATATGCTCAACACATAATCCGGCTGTAGGCGTATTAGATTTTCCAGAGACATTGGACCGATGGTTCTTTCGGTATCACGCCCAAGATTCCTCGCCCCAGCAAGCTGGATTATATCGTCCAGAATGTGATTTTCGCCTACGACAATGCCACGCCTTTGATAGTTAATAATACTTGGTCTATTCGTCATCTCTGAGTGTTGGGCTTCTGTAAGTTCCTTATCAAGTCTTGCCAGATATGCCTTTGCAGCCTCAAGTCGGTTTAGTGCTTTACCAAGCACAAGAATTTCAGCACGGGCGGATTGATAGCTATTTGAGGCCTCAAGTTTCACAATTTTAATGCCGAGCTTATCCATTAATGCATCATTTGGGGGCGGTGAATAATTGTTAATGATAATAATGTCTGGATCTTGTTGCAGGATGTCTGACAGGCGACCGGATGAAATTGGAAAATTTGAAGCCTCTTCAACAAAAGCTGAAAGTGTAGGGTCTGAGGATTGCTGCGTAAGACTTAAAATCTGCTCGGACTTCGCAAATGCCATCAGATAAGCATCCGCGCAAAGATTCAGACTGGCAACACGCGGCAGGTAGGATTCATTATTTTTCAATTCTTCTGTTATGCCGGTATTGTTTAAAAAAACAATCATCACAGCCAGTAAGCCAATTAGAATTTTATGTTTTAGTTTTCCCATAATTTTTGTTGGCATTTCCATAATCGAAAGTCCAGCATGAAGTCACATAAGTGCTTTTAAACTTGAAGAGAAAAATAGAGACGATTAGGGTCACGACATGCAGCGCAAAGACTCCAGAAACATGACTATTCTTATTGGCATATTATTGCTGGTTGGATTTGCGTCCTTAATGGTTGGGAGCGAGTTTATTTCCCCTATGGATATGGTGCGGTGGCTTTTCTATCGAGATGGTAGCAATGAAGAATATCTAAACGCTTTGATATTATCTGAGATACGTGCGCCACGACTTGTGCTGGCTGTGCTTATAGGTTTTGCGTTGGGGTTAAGTGGTGCAGCAGTACAGGGGCTTTTGCAAAATGGTCTTGCTGAGCCGTCTATATTAGGTGCCGCGAATAGCGCAGCATTAGGCGCAGTGCTCGCGATTTACATAGGTTTGACGGGAACGCTCTCATTTGCTGTGCCGCTTATGGCGAGTGCCGGCGCGTTAGTGTCTGTTATTTTGCTGTTTACTCTCGCGGGGCAGCGCGGTGATACATTGCGCCTAATATTAGCCGGATTTGCGATTAGTGCTTTTGCGGGGTCAGGTATTTCTCTCACTCTTAATCTATCAGATAATTATTTTGCTGCGCTTGAAATTACTTATTGGCTTCTTGGGTCGCTGGAAAACCGGTCATGGAGTCATGTTGGGTTAGCGCTACCACTAATTTTTGTCGGGTGCGGTCTGATGCTTTTAGGTGGGAAAAAACTTGATGCACTAATTTTAGGTGAAGATACAGCCTTCAGCCTTGGCGCGAATATTTTTCGAATCAGGGGTCAACTTGCTGTCGGTATGGCGTTGGCAATTGGAGGGGCGGTGGCTGTTGCCGGTGTCATAGGGTTTGTCGGGCTGGTTGCACCGCATATCATGCGCCCGTTTTTTGGGTATATGCCCTCTCGTGCACTTCTGCCATCTGCAATTTTTGGATCAATCCTGCTCGTTACCGCCGATTTGCTGATACGACTTTTGCCGACAATGACAGAATTAAAACTTGGCGTGGTGACGGCATTATTAGGTGTGCCGTTTTTCATCTATTTGCTTTTGAGAGGGCGCGGTCTCGCCAGATCAGCTTAATATCGCCTATATACCTCAGCTAATTTTTCAAAACTTGACCGATTTTTTCAATCAGGTTATGACAATCAAGCATATTTGGTGCCCCGTGAAGGGGGTAAAAGGGAATACAGTAAGGTTGTTATTACCAACTCTGTAGCTGCTCCCGCAACTGTAGGCGAGAAGTGTTTGTCATATGCCACCCGTAAGGGGAAGGCGATAAAACATGCTGATACGCAAGCCAGGAAACCTGCCATATATGGTCGTTACTTTCTTCAGGCGGGATGCACTGTGGAGGACGGGATTTCCGTTACAGACGACGAACAATTGCGCCGGAATTTTCTGGTCAGTTCTGTATGGAGATTAATATGCTACATTTACGTAGTTACCTGTTTTTAATTTGTTTTTTACCCTGCCTGTTTTTTTTACTTTTATCCCCCGAAGCTCAAGCTGGTGCGGTTGACGAAATTGTTGTTTCTGCAACCGGTATACCAACCAATGTGGATCAAATCGGGACATCTATTTCGGTGCTTGATGAGGAAGACTTTCAGAATTATCAGGAACGCCATTTGCAAAATGTCTTGCAGCGTGTCAGCGGCGTGAGCAGTTATTCATCTGGTGGTCCAGGTACAAGTTCGAATGTCTTTTTACGTGGGCTAACCGGAAAATATTCGGTGGTACAACTCGATGGTATTCAACTAAACAGCCCCGTCTCTCAGCAAGCCGAATGGGCACATATTACGACGTTAGGTATCGAGCGTATCGAGGTGTTACGCGGATCACATGGTGTGCTTTACGGCAGTGAGGCTGTTGGCGGTGTTGTTAGCATGTTTTCAGCTTATGGTGGCCCAACGCGGCAGAGCCTGTCTATAGAGGCTGGTAGTTATGACAGTCATAGTGCTTCAGGTTTTGCGGCAGGAAGCGTTTCTAATTTGGATTATGGCGTTGCGCTCAATTTTTCAGAAAGCGACGGGTTTTCTTCAGCTGATGAAGATGACGGTAATACCGAAGACGACGGCTATGAATATATGTCGGCTGTCGGGCGGTTTGGGCTGGCACTCTCTGACAATGTAGATCTTAATTTATCTGTCCGCTATGTCGATAGTGATGTGAACCATGATGATTATGTGCCTGTCGACTCCAATGACACGACTGCCTTTGAAAGCATTAATGCAAAGCTTGGTATTGTCTATCAGGGCGAGCATATGCGTCACGAAGTGAGTTTGGTGACCTCGAAGGATGAAAACATATCCGTTTCAGCCTTTTCGACACTTTCGACAGAGGGCATACGCGAGATGTTTGTCTATCAGGGGCATTATGCGGTGAATGAAATGAACCAGTTTTTGTTCGGTTTAGAAATGGAAACTGAAGAATATGATGACGGAACAGAAACTTATGAAGCTGAAAATCAGTCTGCTCATATTTTGTGGCAGACTATGCCAATGTCGGATTTATTTCTGACTTTTGCCGCTCGTATTGATGATCAGGAAGAATTTGGCAAACACGAAACGGGGCGCGCCACTGTTATGAAAGAACTAACACCGGCACTAAAGTTGCGCGCAACTTACGGAACAGGCTTCCGTTCGCCGAGCTTATATGAGCAGTTTGGGAAAAGTATTTTCTGTCAGGACGGACTTTGTGGAAATGTTAATCTTGAACCCGAAGAAAGCGTTAGTGAAGATATCGGCATAATCTATGATAATGCAGATGGCGTGTTCTTGTCGGCGAGCATTTTTAAAATCACGCTTGATAACCTTATTGGCTATTCGAATGGTAAATATGTCCAACAACCAGGAAAAAGTACTTATGAGGGCGTGGAAATGACTGCCGACTGGGCTCTGGGTGACCGTGTTAATGTTGCTGCAAATTACACCTATCAGGACCCTAAACTTTCAAATGGTAGTCGTGAGATTAGACGTCCACGCCACACGCTCAATATGACTATTACAGCTAGCTTGAGTGAGAAACTCACAACTAATCTGTCGGTATTATCAGTGCGCGATGTCATTGATACTAATTTTAACGCTTTTCCGTCTGTGCAGGTGGAGCTAGAAAATTACAATTTGGTGAATTTTGGCGCACATTATCAAATCAACGCCTATTCAAAAATTCAGGGTAAGATTTCCAACCTGCTCGATGAGGATTATCAGACTGCTTATGGCTTTGGTTCATCAGACAGGTCGTTTAATGTTGGGCTACGTTTTGATTTTTAGATGCTGACAGGAAGGAGGCATTTTTGAGAATTGTTTCCCTTCTCCCGAGCGCAACCGAATTGGTTTGTGCTTTGGGGTTTCAACAGAATCTTGTGGGTCGGTCACATGAGTGTGACTGGCCGCTTGGTCTGAATGATCTTCCGATTTTAACCCAGCCAAAAATGAACCCTATGGATCAAGCGGCTAAGATTGATGCAGATGTGCGCCGTCTTGTCGAAGAGGGTGTATCTGTTTATCGGTTGGATGCTGACAAGCTTGCTGAATTAGCACCTGACGTGATTGTTACCCAATCGCAATGTGAGCTATGTGCCGTTAGTCTTGATGAGGTGGAAGCAGCTTTGCAGGACTGGATGGGATCACATAATACACCACCGAAGCTTGTATCGCTTGAACCAATGGTCCTGGATGATGTGATGAGGGATATACGTAACTTGTCAAAAGCTCTGTCAAGTGAAGCGCGGGGGGAGGCGCTTGTCCGGGAGATGAGGTCAGGGTTTGCAAATCTTGCTGAGGCGGTCTCAGGTCAGGCAAGAAAATCAGTATTCTTTATGGAGTGGACGGCTCCGCTTATGGGAGCAGGTAACTGGATGCCGGAAATCATCTCTTATGGTGGTGGTGATGTTGTGCTGGGTGAAAGCGGGCATCATTCACCAACCGTGATGTGGGAAGATATTCATGCAGCTGACCCTGATGTAATTATTGTGGGGCCTTGTGGATTTGATGTAGGGCGTGCGCGCGATGAACTCAGCACTTTAACAAATGACGCTTCTTGGCAGTCTTTAAGAGCGGTGCAGGACGGAGAAGTCTATATTGTTAATGGTAATCACTTTTATAACCGCCCAGGCCCACGCCTTTTAGAATCGGCGCAGATTATTGGTGAGATTTTAAATCCTACTTGTGTGCCTAAAATTGATAATCCTGAAAGATGGCAGAAATGGTAGTGGTTAAAACTAACAAGACTGTCGATATTTTAGATTTATGTCATCGCTATGAAGGCAATGGCGACGCAACGCAAAAAACTCTCAATAACGTTTCCCTTAGCTTAGAAGCAGGGGAGGTTGTATGTCTCATTGGCCCGAATGGAGCGGGCAAAACCACATTGCTTAAATGCCTGGCAGGCTTGTTGACCCCCAAAACAGGGCAGATTTTATATGATGGATGCGCGGATATTTTGTCCGACCCTATTAGGCGTGCCAGAATGATTGCCTATTTACCTCAATTTCAAGCTGTAAGTTGGCCGGTTTTGGCGCGAGATCTTGTTGCGCTTGGACGATTGCCGCATGGAGAGAGTTTCCATGCGCGTCATATTGATGATGAAAAAATACACGAGGCGATGGAACGTTGCGGCGCAGATGCATATGCGGAGAAATCTGTCTTATCTTTGTCAGGTGGAGAGCAGGCTATGATTTTGATGGCGCGTTTGCTCGCGACTGATGCAGATGTTTTGCTGGTTGATGAGCCGTTTACATCGCTTGATCTTGAGCGCCAATTGAAGCTTTCTGCGCTTTTGCAAGAAGAAGCGCTTAAAGGCAAACTTGTCGTTACTATTGTCCATGACCTTAGTCTTGCTGCACGTTTAAGTGACCGGCTCGTCTTAATGAATGAAGGTAAAGTTGTAGCTTTGGGAAGTCCGGAAGAGGTTTTATCTGAGAAGAACTTATCATCCGTGTTTAATGTAGATGCAGAATTTGGCAGGACCGACAAAGGGCCTTATATTATCTCTTCAAGTAAAGTCACCGGAGAAGAAAAAAATGTTGCAGGTTGAAGCTGTCACTAAGACTTTTGGTGATCTGGTCGCATTAGACAAGGTTGATTTATCATTAAAACAAGGGCGATCTCTTGCACTTATCGGACCGGCGGCCGCTGGTAAGTCTGTGCTTTTAAAATGTTTGGTCGGTCTTTATGCCCCTTCAGAAGGTGTGATTAAAATTGACGGTCAAGAGGTTGGACCAGCAGCACAAAGACCCAAAGAGTGGAGTCATCGTATTGGTATGTTGTTTCAGCAAAATGCTCTTTTTGACAGTTTAACCGTTTGGGAAAATATAGCCTTTAGACTTATGGCAGATGGTATGGGTCGGCGTGCAGCACGCGCACAGGCAGAAGACTTATTGCCTAAAGTAGGTCTTCCTCAAGAAAATGCTATTTTAACGCCTGCTGATTTATCTGGGGGTATGCAAAAAAGAGTAGGGCTAGCGCGGGCTATTGCGACGGACCCTGATATTTTGTTGCTTGATAATCCTACCGCCGGACTTGATCCGATTTTGGCAGCAAAAATTGATCGAATGATAAAAGGCCTTGTTGATAAAAGAGGCGCGACTGTGATTTCTGTTACCGGAAATATGGTTAATATTCATGATGCTTATGATGAAATCGCTGTCTTGCATGAGGGATGTATGCGCTGGCATGGTAATTCTGAAGTGGCGCGGAAAGATCAAAATCCGTGGCTAAGACAGTTGCTTGAGGGGCGAAGAGATGGCCCTATTGAAACAATCCAGTCGGATATTGGCATCCGGGAAGCAGTTTGAGGTGTATGATGGTGTTTAATCTAATGAGAAAAAAAACTGAATTACCAAGCCCTGACGAGGCGTTGCCCGGTCGTGATATGGCATTGAATGTTTCGGGTCAGCATTTTGTTTTAGATACACCTTTGGTGTCACCTTGGCCGGATGGGGCAGAATTTGCCATGTTCGGTATGGGCTGTTTTTGGGGTGCTGAACGAAAGTTTTGGGAAGGTGCGGATGTATTCTCTACACAGGTAGGTTATGCGGCGGGTCTAACCCCTAACCCTACATATGAAGAAGTTTGCTCAGGTTTGACGGGTCATAATGAGGTGGTCAGAGTTGTGTTCACCCCTGATGCGGTCAGCTATGAGGCGTTGTTACAAATCTTCTGGGAAAATCACGATCCGACGCAGGGTATGGCTCAAGGTAATGATTTTGGAACGCAATATCGTTCAGGGATTTATACATTTTCTGAGGCACAAAAAAATGTGGCGCTGAAGTCTAAATCTCAGTTTGAAGAAAAGCTCCAGCAAGCTGGGTTCGGGCCTATTACAACCGAAATTATTGATGCGCCTGAATTTTATTATGCTGAAGATTATCATCAGCAATATTTAGGTAAAAATCCTAATGGTTATTGCGGGCTTGGCGGTACGGGTGTTGCATGTCCTATCGGTGTATCAAGTTAGCTTGAGAATCCTATCCAACCCCGGCACGTAGTAAATCATGCAAGTGGACAAAGCCAATCGGTTTTGACGCTTCGCAAATGAAGAGACTTTGAATTTTATTATCATTCATCACGGCGAGCGCTTCAGCAGCAAGCATGGTATCTGAAACTGTTTTTGGATTTTCAGTCATGATATCTTCTGCGGTTTTATTCAGTAAATCTGTTCCCATGTGACGTCGTAAATCACCATCTGTAATAATGCCGGTGAGGTCGCCTTGAAAGTTCGTAACACCTAAACACCCAAAGCCCTTGCCGGTCATAATCATTAATGCTTCAGACATCAGAATAGAACCCTCGCAAAGAGGAAGCTTGTCAGCCTTATGCATAATGTCGTTTAAAATCGTCAGCCCTGAGCCAAGTTTCCCGCCCGGATGGAAGCTCTTGAAATCCATATTGGTGAAGCCGCGACGTTGGAGCAAGGCTACTGCTAATGCATCTCCCATAGCGAGTTGCATTGTTGTGGATGTGGTGGGAGCAAGACCATAGGGGCAGGCTTCTTCAGCTTTAGGTAGTGTAAGGCAGATAGTTGCCGTCATGCCTAATGCACTATCCGCATTTGACGTAATGCCAATTAGCGGAATTTTAAAGCGTTTTACATAAGCGAGTAGATTTGCAAGTTCAGGAGTTTCCCCTGACCAGGAGAGACCTATCACGATATCTTGAGCCGTTATCATGCCTAAGTCGCCATGACTGGCTTCGCCGGGGTGGACAAATTGCGCCGGCGTACCTGTTGAGGCAAGGGTTGCGGCAATTTTACGACCTATATGTCCGCTTTTGCCCATGCCGGATATGATAATTCTCCCTTTCACCCCCGCCAGCATCTCAACAGAGGTGACAAAATCATTCGAAAGACTGGATTTAAGTTTTTCAAGACCTGCAATCTCTGCATCGAGTGTGCGTGATGCCGACTCCAGTGGGTCGATTGGCTTTATCTTGGGGCTATCTTCACTTGTCATTTAAATATTGTCCTAATTTGCTCTTGCAGGCCATCAACAAGTTCCGGGTCAAGTGCTGCATAAGCTAGATTGGCGGCTAGGAAGCCTACCTTATTACCACAATCATAGCGTGTACCCTCAAATCTAAGCCCATGTAATGGGCATGTACCGATGAGGTCAGCCATTGCGTCAGTGATTTGAATTTCACCACCTGCACCTGTTTTTCCTTTGTCCAGTGTTTCCATAATCATTGGGTCAAGTATATAACGTCCAATTATGGCCAAATCGGATGGAGCGTCTTCCGGAGCTGGTTTTTCCACCATTCCTCGGATTTTTACAAGCCGCCCGTCATCTGTTTCAGGGTCCAAAATCCCATAGCGGTAGGTCTGGTCTGAAGGGACGTTTTCCACAGCAACAAGATTTCCACCTGTTTTCTCATAGGCATCAACCATTTGCTTTAAACAGCCCGATGTATGTTGAACCATGTCATCGGGCAAAATAACGGCGAAGGGTTCATTTCCGACGGCTTCTTTTGCACACCATATGGCATGCCCAAGCCCGAGCGGTTTGTCTTGGGAAACTTCAATAAGTTTGGCATTATCCGGCAATCCGGCTTTTAATAATTCGAGTTCTTCAGCCTTATTCCGCTCCTGGAGCATTGCCTCATAGGCAGGTGAAGACTGAAAATGACTAATGATGGAAGGTTTATTGGGTGAGGTCACAAATATAAATTCAGTAATTCCTGCTTCAGTTGCCTCCTCAACACTCCATTGAATGAGTGGTTTGCTGAAAACCGGAAGCATCTCTTTTGGGACGGCTTTAGTGGCTGGCAAAAACCGCGTACCCATACCAGCAACTGGGAAAACAACTTTCCTGATTTTCAGACTCATTAGTTTAAACCTCGATAAATAGTTTTATCTGTCAAAGAACTCGTTTAGCATAACTTAAAAGAAGGGATTCTAACAAAAATGTCCATGCGCCACATCAATTTCACACTCAGCCTTTTAGTTGGATTTATTTTAATCAATATGTCATCTGTGACAATCGCCTCGCCTGTTTCTGGCTTTGATAAATGGTTGTCAGATGTGAGGGTTTCAGCCCAAGCGGAAGGGCTGTCCGAGGCGACCCTTAATAATCTGGTCGGGCTGACGATGGATCCTGATATCCTCGCTCTTGCAGCGCGGCAGCCAGAATATGTTAAACCTGCATGGGATTATCTCAATAAAATGGTATCAGATACGCGTCTTAATAAGGGCAAGTCTATGCTTGTCTCTAATCAAGCGATTTTTGACCGGCTTGAAAAAGCCTATGGTGTTAATAGATTTTTGCTGACAGCTATCTGGGGCATGGAAACCAACTATGGTGGGTATCAGGGTAAAAAGCATGTTCTTAGAGCTTTAGCTACGCTTGGCTATGATGGGGGGCGGCGTAAGGCATTTGGTCGACAACAACTGATAGCTGCGTTGAAGATTTTAGAGGCTGGTGATATTCCGGCAGATAAAATGTATGGCTCATGGGCAGGCGCAATGGGGCAAACACAATTTATCCCAACCACTTATTTGGATTATGCGGTTGATGCAACAGGCGACGGCAAACGCGATATCTGGAACAGCCGGGAAGATGCATTGGGTTCAGCCGCCAATTATCTGAAAGTCTCAGGATGGCGGGATGAAATTAGATGGGGATATGAGGTCGCTCTGCCGGAGAGATTTGATTATGCTCAGGCGGATTTGGCTCATCAAAAGACATTGAAAGAATGGCTGAGGCTAGGGGTCAGTGGTGTCAAAAAGCAGGTGCCAGAAAATAATGAAAATGCGGCACTCTATTTGCCAGCCGGGTATTCCGGTCCAGCGTTTCTGGTGACCGATAATTTCCGCGCGATTTTACGCTACAACACCGCACCATTTTATGCTCTGGCAATTGGTATTCTATCCGACAAACTGGCTGGTGGGGAAGGCGTTAGAACTGCATGGCCAAAATCAGAGCGCCCTTTGCATCCGTCTGAATTGCGTGAATTGCAATCTTTACTGACAACTGCTGGATATCCAACGGGCAAGCCAGACGGTATGATGGGACAGAAAACACGCGACGCTATTCGTTCTTATCAAAAGAAGTATGCGCTTCAACCAGACGGGTATGCTACCCCGGCATTACTTAATAGACTTAAATAGACTGCCTGTTACCTAGGGAGTGCTGACTCGCCCATTAGGAACATATCAACTTCTCTGGCGCATTGGCGGCCTTCACGGATTGCCCAGACCACCAGTGACTGACCTCGGCGCATATCACCGCAAGCAAACACTTTCTTTTGGGTGCTGGTATAGCTTTCAGTATCAGCCGCGACATTGCCCCTTTTATCGAGATCAACGCCAAGTTGTTCCAATAAGCCTTGGTGGATTGGGTGTACAAAGCCCATAGCAAGCAAAACCAAATCGGCTTTGATTTCAAATTCGCTATCCGGTTCTGGCTGGAAATTATTATCAACACGCGCACATTTAAGAGCTGAAACCTTGCCGTCACTGCCGACCAGCTCGTTGGTTGTAACCGAGAAGTCCCTTAAAGCGCCTTCTTCTTGAGAGCTTGAGGTGCGAAGCTTGAGTGGCCAGTTTGGCCAAGTCATACCTTTGTCTTCTTTTTCAGGTGGCATAGGCATAATCTCAAGTTGTGTAACTGAAAGCGCACCTTGTCGGAAACTCGTACCGATACAGTCTGAGCCGGTATCACCACCTCCAATTACGACAACATGCTTGTCAGTTGCCGTAATAGGTTCAATATCACCAATTGGCTCTTGTCCAACACGGCGATTTTGTTGGGGTAAAAAGTCCATTGCAAAATGAACGCCATCAAGCTCACGGCCCGGAACAGGCAAGTCACGCGGCGACTCGGAGCCACCTGCAAGTACAACGGCATCATGTTTTGCATGAAGCTCGTCGCCGGTAATATCAACACCGACATGAGTGTTCAAATGGAAGGTAACACCCTCAGCTTCCAATTGCTCGACACGGCGATCAATGAGATGTTTTTCCATTTTAAAATCAGGAATGCCATAGCGAAGAAGGCCGCCAGCCTTAGCATTTTTTTCATAAAGATGAACGTCATGACCGGCGCGCGCAAGCTGCTGGGATGCAGCAAGTCCTGCGGGGCCTGAGCCAATAACCGCAACAGATTTTCCCGTCTTGGCTTCAGAAACAAATGGTTTAATCCAGTCTTCTTCCCAGCCCTTGTCGATGATGGCACATTCGATGGATTTAATAGTTACAGGCTCATCAATAAGGTTAAGCGTACAACTTGCTTCGCATGGCGCTGGGCAGATGCGTCCCGTAAATTCTGGGAAGTTATTTGTGGAGTGCAGGTTTTGAAGGGCTTCCTGCCATTTTCCATTATAAGTTAAATCATTCCAATCAGGAATTTGGTTGTTCACCGGACAGCCATTGTGACAATAGGGAACACCGCAATCCATGCAGCGAGAAGCCTGCTTTTTCAGCTCATCAGCTTCCAATGGCACAACGAATTCACGGAAATGCTGAACCCGTTCTTCAGGATCAATATAGCTTCGGTCATGTCTGTTATATTCGAGAAAACCCGTTGGCTTACCCATATCTTACTCTCCCGGTAGTGCGGACTCATTGTCCATTGATTCAACTTCAAGTTCTTTTAAGGCACGACGATATTCTGACGGCATAACTTTAACAAATTTTGGTAGCCAGTTGTCCCAATCAGCAAGAATGGTTTTTGCCTTTGCAGAATTGGTATAACGAGCATGGTTTTCAAGTAACTTGTAAAGCCGTTCAGCATCATTACCTGACATGTTATCACGTAAATCTGACAGATCATTTGTCATGATCGAGTCAATGTTCTCAAGCTCAACCATCGACATATTACATTTTGCTTCAAACGCATCATTTTCGTTTAAGACATAAGCAATGCCGCCCGACATGCCAGCTGCAAAGTTACGACCTGTTTCGCCAAGCACAACGACACAGCCACCTGTCATATATTCGCAGCAATGGTCGCCTGAACCTTCAACAACGGCAAATGCACCTGAATTTCTTACCGCGAAGCGTTCACCAGCGACGCCCCGGAAATAACATTCACCGGTAATCGCTCCATAAAGTACCGTATTACCGACAATGATACTTTTTTCGGGAACAATGCCGCTTTCTTCGGGTGGATAAATCGCAATTCGACCACCCGATAAACCTTTGCCGACATAGTCATTAGCTTCGCCGACCAGTTCGAAGGAAACGCCGCGAGCCAGAAATGCGCCGAAGCTTTGTCCGGCAGTCCCGCGGAGGCGCACAGAGATAGTATCTTCTGCTAAGCCTTTGTGGCCATATTTCTTTGCGACTTCGCCTGAAAGCATGGTACCGGCGGTTCTATCAATATTCGTAATTGGTGTTTCGATGGTAACCGGTTTTTTATTTTCAAGAGCATCGTGAGCTTGAGCAATTAACTTGCGGTCAAGAATATCAACGATGGGGTGTTCTTGTTTTTGACTGCGGTAAACGGCTTCACCGCGACTGTCGATTTTTGCAAACAGCTTGCTGAAATCGAGCCCTTTGGCTTTCCAGTGAGCAATGGCTTCATCCGTATCAAGCATGTCGGTCTGACCGATAAGTTCGTTCAAAGAGCGCACACCCATTTCAGCCATTATTTCACGCACTTCTTCGGCAACGAAGAAGAAATAATTAATGACATGCTCAGGTGTGCCAGTGAAGCGCTTCCTCAAGGTTTCGTCTTGAGTGGCGATGCCGACAGGGCAGGTATTAAGGTGGCACTTGCGCATCATGATACAACCAGACGCAATCAGCGGAGCTGTTGCAAAGCCAAATTCATCGGCACCCAGCAGAGCTCCAATGACAACATCACGACCTGTGCGGAGACCGCCGTCAACTTGAACGGAAATTCTGGTTCTTAAACGGTTCAGTACAAGTGTCTGGTGTGTCTCGGCAAGACCGATTTCCCATGGACTACCCGCGTGCTTAATGGATGTCAGCGGACTTGCACCTGTGCCGCCTTCAAAACCAGAAATGGTGATATGGTCTGCGCGGGCTTTCGACACCCCAGCGGCCACGGTCCCAACACCGACCTCGGAGACAAGCTTTACTGAAATATCTGCAGAGCTATTGGCGTTTTTAAGGTCAAAGATGAGCTGAGCAAGATCTTCGATAGAGTAAATATCGTGGTGAGGGGGTGGGGAGATAAGGCCAACACCGGGAGTTGAGTGGCGAACGGCAGCGATACGACGGTCTACTTTGTGACCGGGAAGCTGACCGCCTTCACCAGGTTTTGCACCCTGTGCCATCTTGATTTGAATCATATCTGAATTCACCAGATATTCGGTTGTTACACCAAAGCGCCCTGAGGCAACCTGTTTAATGGCTGAACGCATACTGTCGCCATTTTCAAGAGGCGTAAATCGTTGGGACTCTTCGCCGCCTTCCCCAGTATTGGATTTACCGCCAATACGGTTCATCGCTAAGGCAAGGGTTTGGTGCGCTTCTGGACTAATAGAACCAAAAGACATAGCACCTGTCGCAAAGCGCCTCACGATTTCAGAGGCCGGTTCAACATCATCTATGGAAACTTCCTGACGGCCGTTTTCTGCAGCTTTTTTTAGTTTGAACAGGCCGCGTAAAGTTAACAGCTTCTCGTTTTGGACGTTTACCTTATCGGCATATTCCTTATATGTTTCGGCATTATCACTCCGTACAGCATGTTGCAATGTGCTGACTGTGTCGGCATTCCACATATGATCTTCGCCGCGTGTGCGAACAGCATATTCACCGCCGACTTCAAGGCTACTGCGCAGAATTGCTAAATCACCAAAGGCGTCGGTATGACGCTGAACAGTTTCGAGCGCGACTTCTTTAAGGCCAATGCCTTCAATTGTTGTAGCTGTGCCACGGAAGTAAGTGTCCACAAATTCGCCGGAAAGTCCTATGGCATCAAATATCTGTGCGCCGCAATAGGATTGGTAGGTTGAGATACCCATTTTGGACATCACTTTGCGGATACCTTTACTCATGGCTTTGATATAACGCTGAGCAATTTCGTCAGATTTTAAATCTTTTGTCTCTTCATTCTCTAGGCACATTTGCTCAAGTGTTTCAAAAGCGAGGTACGGATTAACAGCTTCTGCGCCATAACCTGCTAAACAGCATATGTGGTGGACTTCGCGGGCTTCACCAGTTTCAACCACTAGACCGGTTGAGGTACGAAGGCCTTTGCTGATTAGGTGATGGTGAACGGCTGAGGTTGCAAGCAATGCCGGGATAGCGATTTTATCAGCAGACAAATTCCGGTCTGAAAGAATAATAATATTCTCGTGATTTTGAGTAATAGCAATCTCAGCTTCTTCACAAAGCGCGGCAAGTCTTTTAGACATGCCGTCTGCGCCTTGGTCGGCAGGCCAGCAAATATCAAGTGTCTTGGCATGGAAGTTGTTATCTTCAATATCACTGATTGTTCTGATTTTCTCTAAATCGGCATTTGTGAGGACGGGTTGGTCGACCTCTAGACGCTTTTGCTTGGCGGTATCTTCCAGTTCAAGCAAATTGGGTCGTGGGCCGATAAAGGAGACCAACGACATAACCAATTCTTCACGAATAGGATCAATCGGTGGATTGGTTACCTGAGCAAATAGCTGCTTAAAGTAGGTGTAAAGAAGCTTGGATTTATCAGAAAGGGCGGAAATGGGCGTATCAGTTCCCATTGACCCAATAGCTTCTTCGCTTCTTTCGACCATTGGCGAGAGCAAGAACTTAAGATCTTCCTGCGTGTAGCCAAATGCTTGTTGTAAATCTAGAACCGGCGCATGTAAGCCGACATGGGCAGGCGCTGTACTTTCAGGCAGTTCAGACAATTTGATTTGCGCCTGATTGAGCCATTCTTGATAGGGCTGAGCAGAGGCAAGGTCTTCTTTAATTTCATTGTCTTCAATGATACGACCTTGTTCGAGGTCAATAAGAAGCATTTTACCAGGCTGGAGGCGCCATTTCTCGATGATTTTATCTTCAGGTGCAGGAAGTACACCCATCTCAGATGCCATCATAACGCGGTCATCAGATGTCACATAATATCGGGCAGGGCGCAGGCCGTTACGGTCAAGCGTCGCACCAATCTGGCGACCATTGGTAAAGGCAACCGCCGCAGGGCCATCCCATGGCTCCATCAAAGCGGCGTTATACTCGTAAAAGGCGCGTCTTTTGGCATCCATGAGGGGGTTACCTGACCAAGCCTCTGGTATAAGCATCATCATGGCATGTGGAAGTGAATAACCACTTTGAACCATTAGTTCCAAAGCATTGTCAAAGGAGGCGGAGTCGGATTGGCCTTCTTCTATTAACGGCCAAAGTTTTTCAAGGTCGTCCCCAAAAAGTTCGGATTTAAGAGCTTCGTGGCGAGCTGCCATCCAATTGACATTACCGCGTACCGTATTGATTTCACCATTATGACAAATCATTCTGAAAGGCTGTGCGAGGCTCCAAGTTGGAAATGTGTTGGTTGAAAAGCGTTGGTGAACAAGCGCCATGGCGGAAACCATGTCTTTATCTTGTAGGTCAAGATAATAGGGACCTAGCTGGCTTGAAAGCAGCAGGCCTTTATAAAGAACAGTCCGTGAGTTCATCGACGGGATATAGAAAAAGCCGTCTATATCGGGGTTAGCAAGTTTTTTTACTTCAATTTCGATACGGCGACGAATAACAAACAAATCTCGGTCAAATTTATCTCTTTCATCGGTGTCGTGAGCGTTACCAATCAAAAGTTGACGGGATTGAGGCTCTGATGGGAAAATTGATTCCCCAAGATCGCTATTGTCTACAGGCACATCGCGCCAGCCCAAAACAGTGTGGCCTTCTTCAGCAACAATCTTTTCAGCAATTTTTTCGATTTGAATGCGGTTTTCAGTTTCTGGAGGCAAGAAGAAGAACCCAACGGCATAACTACCCTCTTCGGGTAAATCAAACCCTGCTTCACCACATACTTTACGGAAAAACGCATCGGGCGTTTGAATGAGAATACCGACGCCATCTCCAGCTTTTGGGTCGGCACCAACCGCCCCCCGATGTTCAAGATTATCAAGGATTTTTAAACCATCAGCAATGATGTCGTGTGACTTACGGTTTTTGATGTCAGCGACAAAGCCAATACCACATGCATCATGTTCATGACGTGGATTGTATAGACCGAGAGGCTCAGGCAAACCTGAGGTCTTTTCATTTTTTAACGTTGTCTTCTTATCAGAAAGATAACTGCTTTGTTTGCTATCCATTAATTCAACTCTCGTTTCACATTCATGTTTTGAGTATTTGAAGGATTCAAATACTCAGGCTCGGTTTCTGGTAACATCCGAGCGGAGCCAGATGACACCGCTTAATGATATTTATTCAAAAAGCATGCTTTTAAAACATACAGTCCAGAAATTGCCAATAAACCCAAATCTCGCACACAATAATCTTACGAGGTAAGTCTAAGATAGGTTCATCATTGATAATGTAAATATGCCACTTGTGGCGAAAACTGACAAGTAAATATGTCAGCTTTATTGACCTATATTATTCTTAATAAATTCAACCTATTACAGTTTTATTTTAATTCTTGGGTGATATCGCGCCCAATGGTCGCACAAGGTAACGTTTTTGTGAAGACAAGTCACGAAAACGTGATGAGAAAATACCGGTAACAAGATTATATATTAACTTAGAAGGTTTAAAAACTATGATGCAGATGCAACCGGCTTTATTTCAATCAAAAATCGGAATTCGCCTTCCTTTTTTTAGGATTGACCAATATTTACAAGCTTTTGGGTCGAATAAGTCCAAAGGCATGTTGCTTGCAGTCGATTTGCCAGATTTAACAAAATCTAATGATTTCTCTCAAACAATAGATGCCGGTATTAATAAATTATCCTCTATGGATGTTTCTTACATGATCAGCATTCAAAATCTTCGCACAAATCAGTTTACGCATTTTAAAGACGTCCTGAACCTTGTGAGTCCCCCTCCGGTTTCTGTCGTCGCTGGTTTTAACCATGGTGAAGGGATAAACCGAAATATTCTGAGCCCAATATTTTTGCCAGGCAATGTAGATGAGATGTTGGAGGCTTACGAGTCGGCTCAAGAGACGTTAACGAAAAACACCCTCGAGCTTTCCGATACCGAAAGTCATAAATTGGGGCTTCTAAGCTTTTTTGAAAGTGCTGCTCAACTTTATCGAAATAATGGCATAAATTTTTGTTTGCAATTAAGCGGGCTTATGGAGACCTGTCGTCTTTTGAAAATCAATGCCGGTGATATGGTGAAAATGCTTCCTGAAGCATCAGTTAAGCTTATCTCATTAGGGGGCGTAAATACTGAAAATCCATCAGTTTCATCTGCTATGTCGCATGATATTCGTGTTTTATATGGGCATTGCTTGACACGTTTTGGGCCACAAAGGACCTTAGTCAATTTTCAGGATTTTCTTGACGCCCGCGCGCAAGGGCAAGAGCCATTTGCTTATTTGGAACAAGCCTGCCGATCGGCTGGGACACTCGGGCCAGAACTGGGTAAGGCGCAACTTGGGAAATTCTAATTTATTTTGTCGTTGATAAAAGCGGTGATTTTTTTGACCGCTTCTTTTGACTCTGGAACAAAATCCGCTCCAAGCTGGAAAACATGGGGCATGTTTTCATAAATTTCCAAAGTGCAATCATTACCAGCCTCGATAGCTTTCTTGGCAAATGAACATGCATCATCCCAAAGAATTTCGTCAGTTCCAACCTGAATAAGTAAAGGCGGTAAATTTTTCAAATCTGCAAAAAGCGGAGAAACAAGCGGGTGAGTTGCGGGTGTATCGCCATGATATAACGCTGCTGTCTCGGTTAGCTTGGTACCATCAAGCATAACGTCAATATTATTCCGAAGTCGAATAGATGCGCCACTACCGGTTAAATCTGTCCATGGTGACATGGTGACAGCACAGGCCGGTAAGGGTTTGCCGACTTCTCTTAGTTTCAATAATAAAGCGAGTGTCAGGCATCCACCAGCACTATCGCCAGCAACTGCAATGTTCTCTGGCGTATAGCCATTTTGTAACAGCCAGTCATAGGCTTGTTCAGCGTCTTCAAGCGCGGCGGGGAATTTGTGTTTTGGTGCCAGTCGGTAATCAATCGAAAGCGTTCGAAATGAGCCGGATTTAGTAATGTTTTTAACGAGACCACGATGAGATTTAGGACTTCCTACCATAAATGCGCCACCATGCAGATACAGCAAAGCACCTTTGGCGTCAGAGTCTCCGAGCCATTCTGCGTAAATATGGTCAATCATAATTTTTTCGTCGGCTTTTGGAATAATCCGCGACAGCCAGCGGCTTATTGGACCCTCCCCACGGGAAGCAACTTTAAGATCTTCAACGCCACCAGCATTTTCGAGCATTGGTTTGATAAAATGCCTGAAAATTCTTTTCAATATTCGCGCCTGAAAACTTATTTTTTTCATTTTATGGCCTTAACTCCTGAGGCCCGACAAACCTACAACCGCAATTCAATTAACATAGAGTGATAGGTAGATATATAGCCATTGGTCAGACCTTTTTCTATTTTTGAACACATTAAAACAGCAAATATTTTTCAGTTCCTTGCATTTGGTGGATGTAAGAAGTTTTTCATGCGGTATTTTAATATTCTAAAGAAAAAAATAATTGAGA
>CALKOC010000003.1 GCA_938091085.1 uncultured Alphaproteobacteria bacterium | reverse complement strand
ATTCTGCCAAAGCAAAAATACTATGTTCAACTTGGTGTCTTTAGCCAGAAGGACTCAGCCGAAGCATTGCGCCAGAAACTTAGTCAAATTGGACAGGTTGAAGTGAGTGAATTAACATCTGGAGACAGGCAGTTGTACCGTGTGCGTGTTGGTCCGGTGAATAGTCGTGTCGATGCAAATATTTTAGTTGATGATGTGCTTGATAATGGTCATCAGGATGCGTTCATTTTAGAAGAATAATTAAAAGATTTGAAAGCGAAAGCATGAGGAGGAAAGCGTGAAAAGATTAAGACTGTGTATGATATTTATGCTGTTATTTATCACGTCGTTCATGAGTGCCGCTCATGCCATTGAGACGCGCGCTACCCATGCCATCTTACTGGATCATGAAACAGGTATGGTTCTGTTTGAGCATAATCCTGATACGCTGATGTCACCTGCCAGCATGAGTAAGCTGATGACGGTTCTAATGGTTCTTGAAGCCGTGGAGGATGGGCGCATCAGTATGAGTGATAAATTCTTTGTGAGTGACGATGCATGGCGTCGAGGTGGATCAAAATCCGGTAGCTCTACGATGTTCCTTAATGCACGTTCGCGTGTTTCGGTTGAAAACTTGTTACGCGGGGTCATTATCCAATCTGGTAATGATGCATGTATCGCCCTTGCTGAGGGTTTAGGTGGGTCAGAGCCAGGTTTCGCTGAAATGATGACTGAGCGCGCCCGAGACCTCGGAATGAAAAATTCGACATTTATGAATTCCACAGGCTGGCCTCATGTGGATCATAAAACCACAGCACGGGATTTGGCTTATCTTACCATGCATCTTATTAAACATCACACTTCTTCCTATGGCATGTTTGCCGAACGCAGTTTTACTTGGAACGGCATTACACAGCAAAACAGAAACCCATTGCTCTATGCAAATATGGGTGCGGATGGCCTTAAAACCGGCCATACACAGGAATCCGGCTATGGGCTCGTTGCGTCTGCAGAGCAAAATGGCAGACGTCTTATTTTGGTACTTAACGGTCTACAAAGTAAAAAAGAACGCGCGACTGAGGCTCGGAAGCTGATGAATTGGGGGTTCCGCGCATTCACAAATGAAATCCTCGCAACTCCTGACGATGTTCTTGTTCGGGCGCCTGTCTGGCAAGGGGAATTCGCAAGAGTTGGCTTGGCTCCTTCAAAGGCGTTTCGCGTTGTTCTGCCAAGGACGGGTTTACGCAAAATGGTTGTTACCGCAAGCTATGATAAACCTGTTCTTGCCCCAATTACCAAGGGGACGCCAGTTGGTAAATTGCGTGTGACATTGCCTGGCTTGGAAACCCAAGAGATTGATTTGGTTACAACCGCCAATATTGAGCGCGAGGGCATGCTTGCGCGGGCGCTTTCTGCCATATCCTATGTTATATTCGGTGAATAAGGATATGGTTTATGGACTCTGCAAGCGCTAACAGTCCCGGTCGTTTCATCACGCTTGAAGGCGGTGAGGGAGCCGGTAAATCTACGCAGATACAAGTCGTTAAAGACTATCTCGAGGCTCGTGGCATTGATGTGATTGTTACGCGCGAACCCGGTGGCACAACTGGTGGGCAAGAAATCCGTAACCTACTGGTAAGCGGAGATAAGGATAAGTGGTCGCCTTTATCAGAAACATTATTAATTTTAGCAGACCGTGCCGCTCATCTGGAACGGGTTATTCGGCCTGCATTAGCTGATGGAAAATATGTCGTTTGTGACAGGTTCTTTGACTCGACCAGAGCTTATCAGGGCATTGCAGGCGGACTGGGTTTGGAGGTTATTCATCAGCTTCAGCAACCTGTTCTCGGCACAACATTACCTGACGTTACGCTTTTGCTGGATATTGACCCAGAAAAGGGGCTAAGTCGCGCTCAAGAACGAGGGGGTGACTTGAGGTTTGAAAGCAAAACGTTGGCGTATCATCAAACTTTGAGGCAAGCATTTCTGGATTTTGCAAAGCAAGAGCCTGAACGTATGGTCGTTATTGATGCGGACCGTGAGATTGAAGCTGTTAGCGCTGATATCATAACCGTCCTTGGTGAGCGTTTAGATGTCTGAATTTGTTGATGACTTGCCCGATATTGACGGTTTACGGTCGCCGAGGTTTTGTCGTCAACTGATTGGTCAGGATGCAGCCGTTTCACATTTTTTATCCAATCTTGCGCAGGGTAAACTTCATCATGCTTGTTTGTTAACCGGGCCAAAGGGGGTTGGCAAAGCAAGTTTTGCACATATGGCGGCACGCTTTATGTTGCACCACAAAGACCCGGTGTCAGCGGCAAAAAATGCTGAAAATTTGAGTGTTTTAGATGATGAGTTGTTGGGCAAGCAGATCGAGCAGGGCAGTCACCCCGATTTAATGATTGTTACACGCCCTTGGGATACATCTAAAGAGCGCTTTAAGCAGACTATATCTGTTGATGAAGTCAGGAAAATCCGGTCATTCTTTAATTTAAGCGCCGGAATGGGGGGGTGGCGCATTTGTATTATAGATGCTGCCGATGATATGACACTGAATGCGGCGAATGCACTTCTCAAAACGCTTGAAGAACCACCATCTAAGTCATTGTTTTTAATTATTTCTCATCAATCCGGAGGGCTTTTGGACACCATTCGATCGCGCTGCATGAAGATCGCTTTCCAACCTCTGAATAGTACTCATATTCAGCATTTAATGCAGCAGACTATCACAGAGGATTCGGATAATACCGTCACCACACAAGCGTTAGCGGCCATTGCTCACTTGTCTCGCGGGAGTATCGGGCGTGCTTTGCATATAAATGATACAAATGGCTTAGAAGTTTATTCAGATATGGTTAACTTACTCCGCCAATTTCCGTCGTTCAGAGCGGACTCACTCCACGAGGTTGCAGAACGGATGTCTAAGCGTAATACCGAACATCTTTTTACGGATATGGGGGAGTTTCTCCAGCAATGGCTCCATCAGCTGGCGCGGTTTTCAGCAAAAGGGCATATGCCTGAAGTTATTTTTGAAGGCGAAGAAGCTGCATTTCAGTTAATGGCCTCAGATAGACCTCTTGAAGCATGGGTGGATGTGTGGGAGAAGGTGACGGAACTTTTTGATAATGCCAAGCGCCTCAATCTCGATCGCAAGCAAACGATACTAGAAAGTTTCAAGCTTATTCAATCGGGTGTCTAGCTTAAGGTAAATTCAGGTAGATAATGACGCGACCTTATTTCATAACCACTGCAATCTCTTATCCTAATGGCCCTCCGCATATTGGGCATGCTTATGAGGCTATTGCCACTGACGTCATTGCCCGCTTTCATCGCCTTGCCGGTGAGGATGTTTATTTCCTCACAGGAACGGACGACCATGGCCAGAAAATGTTTCAGACTGCGCGTGACCAGAACATAACGCCCTTAGAACTTGCAGATCAATTGACCCCACGTTTCAGGGAAATGGTAGCGGCATTCAAATGTTCAAATAATGATTTTATCCGCACATCTGAAGAGAGACACTATAAAGCCGTAGCAACTATCTGGCAGAGAATGGCGGAGAATGGTGATATATATAAAGACTCATATGCGGGGTGGTATTCAGTAAGAGACGAAGCTTTCTATACTGAAGCTGAGTTAATTTCAGATGAAGCCGGAAACAAAACTGCGCCATCTGGAACAGAGGTCGAGTGGGTTGAGGAAGAGAGTTATTTCTTTCGTCTTTCTGCCTATGAAGACAAATTGCTTGATTATTACGAAACCCATCCAGATTTTATCGCCCCAACAACACGCAAAAATGAAATTGTTTCATTTGTGTCGGGCGGTTTGAAAGATCTGTCTATATCTAGAACCAGTTTTAGCTGGGGCGTGCCTGTGCCTGATGACCCAGAGCATGTGGTCTATGTTTGGGTTGATGCGCTCACTAATTATTTAACGGCTGCGGGCTTTCCGGATAATGACTCCCCCTTATGGCCAGCTGCCTTGCATGTGATCGGCAAAGATATTACGCGCTTTCATGCTGTTTATTGGCCAGCCTTTTTGATGTCAGCCAAGTTGGACCTTCCTAAAAATATTTTTGCCCACGGGTTTCTGACTTTACATGGTGAGAAAATGTCTAAATCAGCGGGTAATGTAATGGATCCGTTTGACATGATTGATCGTTATGGCTCAGAAAACCTCCGCTATTTTTTCATGCGAGAAGTGCCCTTTGGTCAGGATGGTAGTTTTAGTGACGAGGCTATTGTCAATCGAGTGAATGCTGATCTGGCAAATGATTTAGGTAATCTCGCACAACGAAGCCTGTCGATGATTGCCAAAAATTGTGATGGTATAATGCCGACACCTCACTTTAATGAGGAGGGTGATGCGTCACTTCTGGCATTGGTGGATGGTCTTCACGCCAAGATGAATGATGCGATGGATAGGCTCGCAATTCATACATATTTGAAATCAATTTTTGAATTGGTATCTGAAGCCAATCGCTATTTCGCGGAGCAGGAGCCATGGAGTTTAAAAAAGACCGATCCCGCACGAATGGGAACGGTGCTTTATCTTGCCGCGGAAATTATTCGGCAGGCGGCGATTGCGCTTCAACCGGTAATTCCGGAGGGTTCTTTAAAATTGCTGGATTTATTAGATGTTCCACAAGAGCAAAGGACTTTTAACTTTTTAGGTTCTACTGGAAGGCTGGCCTCTGGCCAAAACCTCCCGAAGCCTGAGGCAGTCTTTCCTCGTCTAGAAATGGACACTGAGGCTTAATTGAGTTTTTTTCTCACCAAATTTTGATGTGGTATTTATGCAACTAATGTGGTTAGCTCATCGTTAGATGTGCTGAATTAACTTGTATGACAACTTTGTTATGACATCCTTACTTTGAGGACGTCTTGGAACTCAGTTTGGTAAGTAATGACGGATTCAGGTTTAAAAATAGATAATAAAGACGCAAATAACTCTCATAGAGGCTCGGTCACGCGTGTAATTAATTCCGTAAAGGGGTTAATAAGCGCGTCTACGCTTTCCTATTTGTCAATGTTCGTCGTTATGGGCGGCGTGGTAAGTAGCATATCTACCTATCTGGTTATTAGCGGATTGACACCAGTCAGACCTACAGAGTGGGTGTTTAAACTACTTATCTTTATCAATCTTCTTTTTGTTATACCGCTTATTTTGTTCGTATTTGTTGGGCTGTTTAGACTTTGGCAAAAAAGAAAAACCAAACAGCCGGGGTCGCATCTTAATGCAAAACTTGTTTCTATGTTTTCGCTTATTGCGGTGGTGCCAGCCATTTTGGTCGCGATATTTGCCTTTGTAACTCTCGATCGTGGACTGGATAGCTGGTTTAGTGATCGTACGAAGCTCATCATTAATAATACGGCTCTTGTTGCCAATGCTTATCTTGATGAGCATAGAGCCAATCTGCGACGTGACAGTGTTATCATGGCGAGTGACCTAAACCGAGCTGCTAGCGCTCTCGAACAAGACAAAACAAAATTCACTACCTTTTTGACCGCTCAAGCCGCCCTTCGTTCTATTCCGATGGCTCTTCTTATTGATGAAAATGGTAATCTAATTACCGCCGCTCAAACCAAGCGGCAAATTCCCATACAACCACCGCCAAAAGAAGCTTTTGAAGCCGTAAAAGAAGGTCAGCCAGTTATTATGACCCTAGGTGGCCAGGCTCAAATTAGATCTCTTTTAAAGCTAGATGAGTTTGACGGTGTGTATCTTTACACTGCCAAAAAAGTAGACCCGCAAATTGTTGAGCATCTTGCAAAAACGGATATTGCAATGCGGGAATATAACTCGCTTGAGTCACAAAGGTTTGAAGCGCAACTAACATTTGCGTTGATTTATATCGGCATTGCCTTGGTTTTACTTCTCGCAGCTATATGGTTTGGACTTGGCCTCGCTAATGGTCTCGCATCTCCTATTGGTCAGTTGATTGTGGCCTCTAAAAGAGTGAGTAGCGGCAAGCTTGATACGCGTGTTGATATTGAAGGTTCTGATGAAGATATTAATCGGCTGGGTCACACCTTCAATCAGATGACTGAACAATTAAGCAAACAAAGAAAAGATTTGATTGATGCAAGAGATGATTTGAGCCGTCGCCATAATTTCACTGAAATGGTTTTGACCGGTATCAGCTCTGGTGTGATTGGTCTTGATGAGGATGGAAAAATTAACCATGCGAATTTGTTGGCTCAGGACATTTGCGGTGTGAATGAATTCAATATGGTTGGGCGTCAAATTGATGAAGTATTACCTGCTTTTTCAAATTTGCTTATTGTTGCAGACAGTAAAATCTCTCGCGCCGTCGAGATTGAATTAAAAGATGATGATGGTGACCGCCGGGTTCTTCTTGTTCGTGTTGCTAAGGGGCGTGCTGGTAATGAAAAAAATTATGTGATTACATTTGAAGATGTCACCAATCTAATTTCTGCACAAAGAACTGCTGCTTGGGCTGACATTGCTCGACGAATTGCTCACGAAATTAAGAACCCTCTGACACCCATTCAGCTTTCGGCTGAAAGGTTGAAATCTAAATATGAGGATGAAGTTTCCAGTGATCCGGAAATTTTCAAACAATGTACAGAGACCATAATTCGTCAGGTCGGCGATATTGGGCGTATGGTTGATGAGTTTTCTTCTTTTGCACGTATGCCAAGTGTTGTGTTCAAAAATTTTGATATTAGAGATGCTGTCAATCAGACGGTATTTCTCCAGCGTGTCGCGCATCCTGAAATTGAGTATATTTTTGAATGCGAAGAGGATGGTGAGATGCCGATTAATGCTGACAGTAGATTGATTAGTCAGGCACTTACAAACATTCTTAAAAATAGTGCTGAATCAATTTATCGTAATCAAGAACGTGTTGAGTCAAAAATATTAGTAATCCTCAGGCAGGAGGAAGAAGTTATATCCATTGATGTTGCAGATACAGGTATAGGTCTGCCGGATATTAACCGCGAGGCTCTGTTAGAGCCTTACATTACAACACGAGATCAGGGTACCGGCCTTGGTCTTGCGATTGTGAAAAAGGTTATGACCGATCATGGAGGTGAAATTATTCTCGGTGATGCACCGTGGGTAAGAGACGGGAGATCTGGCGCACAGATTACTTTAAGTTTCCCGTCGTTTAAGCGTGAAAAGGTAGGGCATTCCAAAGTTGAGGAAGTAATATGACAGGGGATGTTTTAATAGTAGATGATGAGCGTGATATTTGTGAACTCGTATCCGGGATTTTAACGGATTCGGGATATGCGACCCGAACGGCGTCGGACAGTGATACGGCTTTAAATGAAATTGCCAAACGTTGTCCGTCTCTCGTTTTGCTGGATATCTGGCTACAGGGGAGCAGGCTCGACGGTCTTGAAGTACTTAAATTGCTTAAAGAGCGTCTGCCTAACTTACCGGTTGTTATAATCAGTGGGCATGGCAATCTTGAAACGGCAGTCAGTGCCATCAAGATTGGTGCGTATGATTATATTGAAAAACCATTTAAGTCTGATCGACTTTTACTGGTTATTCAAAGGGCAATTGAAAACTCTAAGCTCAAAAGAGAAAACTCCGAATTGCGACGCAAGACAGGACAATATGAGCTGATCGGTGACTCCATTGCTGTTCAAAAGTTAAGAAGCTCCA
>CALKOC010000002.1 GCA_938091085.1 uncultured Alphaproteobacteria bacterium | reverse complement strand
TCCCTAAGCGTCTTACCTTTTAAAGACTTATTAAAGGCTCTAAATCTAATATTATATGGCGGCACCAGTTCAACATGGTGTCGGTTTTTTTGAGCTACTCTTAATCTCTTATGGCGGGTGGATTATCCTTCAAAACCGACCCACGCACATTATTCGGGTCAAGTGTCTCAAGTAAAGTCATATGCGCCTCTGATGGAGCCGGAGTCAGCGGCAGTGTGTCTGAAGCCTTGCTCAATTCAAAGCCCGTATTTTCCTGAACCTGCTCAAAACTCACGCCAGGATGAAGTGACACAACACGAATCGCCTTATCAGGGCCATTAAAGTCCATCACACACAAGTCCGAGACAATGATACGCAAATCCAGCCCCTTGGGTGGTTTACCGTTCATATAACGCTCAGGATTATATCCAGCCATACAGACAAAATCGACTTCATCCGCCACAAAACTGCGTGTGCTGTGATTAGGAATGAAGAAACTGTTGGGATGACTAATAGAATTCCCCGGAAAGCCTCTCGCGCCCAGCATAGCGACTTTTGGCGCGGCGCGATCACCTATAGTGGAGATGTTTGCCTGTCCAAATCTATCAAGTTGAACCGGACTGACCATAGAATGTCTGCGCCCACCCCAAAGTGCTGAAAATACCCTGTCATAGTTAGCATAGCCCTCATATACAGGCTCAGCGTGGCGTTTACCGGGTGGCACAGGGGCGTCGGCATAATAGTTTTCCCCATCGGTGAGTTGCAGAAGCGGATTAAAACTCACTTTCGCTAGGCTCGCACCCAACCGAGGCAAAGGGCCAATACCTGTAGCCATTAATTCTCCATCATCACGCCATGCTTCAGCACATGCATTGATAATCAACTCAGCCAGTGAACAATTATAATCAGTCATCATGGTATCCTTTATAGCGGCCTAATAAACCGGCTTGGCAATAGCGCCGATTGTGTCAGCTCCACCGACAGCATCTACATAATCCGCCTGAGTGCCTGACAAATAAGCTGTTTTATAATCATCCCAAGCTTCAGGTGTTGCCGCACTTTCGACATAGCTTTTGATATGCTTCAAATCCAGATGATAATCCGGCGCAGCACTTGTAGGATGCGCCCCAAATGGAATTTCAGTAACAGCCGTAATTCTAGCGCGTTCAACAAGCGCAAAACGGGCATTAGTCTCTATATCCAATTCCGGCGTCGTGACAATTTTTTCTACGCTCGCATAGGTATGAGGCGCGGCGCGGGAAAACAACTCATCAAAAAATGGGTCCGGCGACATGGTGAGAATATTCCCCTTAACGTCCGACCGATGGGCATGTATCAGCGCCGCATCAAGATTAATTGCTGGCATGGCAACAAATGTTTCGCCATCTTCATAAGGGCTATCAATGAGCTTAAAGCCCGGTTGATTGATAATATCTGTACCGATACCGATACGGGTTGGCAAAAACGGCAAATCCATCGCTGCGGCACGTAAACCCCAATGCAGCATACCTTCATCCAATTCCCAGACTTCAATCTGTCCCGATTGACGCGCCGCCCGAAAATGTGGGTCAAGCGGATACTGGTCAAGACTGACAAAAGCAAAAATCAGCTTTTTAACTTTACCTGCGGCGCATAAAAGCCCGACATCCGGCCCACCATAAGAAACCAGCGTCAAATCTTTAAGGTCGGATTTAAGGATCTCACGAACCAGCGCCATAGGCTTTCTTCGGGTCGCCCAGCCACCAATACCTATTGTCATTCCATCTTCCAATCGGCTGATTATCTCGGATGGTGTTTCTACTTTACTGAAATCATCGCTTGATGCTGTGCTCACCGGATGCTCCTCTTAGTTTCTTGTTCAACAGTCACATTCCAAAAAGAAGATGTCTGCTGAAAGACATTCTCGACTTAGAGTGGTTAACAAAACTTCTCCATACAATCAATCAGATTGCCGTTTTATTTCCGGTCGTCTAGCGATGACAAATTTGCCGGACACTCCGCACAGCATTTTGCGCACGCTCTATCACAGACTTACCTAAAAGAATGGCATCCTCTTGAGGTATCTCAACACTCATCTGACAATGAGCCGGCAGTGCCGCTATAAATCCGGGAATATCAAAACCACCTTCCCCCGCAAGAGACCGTTGCGCCGAGGCTTCCTCGTCCCTCGTGAGATGGGGTTCAAGAGGCGCATCGCAAATCTGGGCGAAGAGAATGAAAGCATCTGGCGCAGCTTTCAAATCCTCCAGCGCCGCCCCTGAGCGCATAAGATGGAGTAAATCCACATTCACGCCGACCTCATATGGTCTATCCGCCAGACCAACCAGTGCCAAAGCATCATCCAACGACACAATTTGAGAAGCGGGGAAGAATTCTACAACGACCTTTAATCCTTGTTGGTGAGCCATTTCAGAAAATATTAGAAAATTATCCTCACGGCGTGCATCATCTCGGTCATAAACCAGCGCGTTGACAAACTCAGCTTCCAAAAAGGCTGCGCATTCAAGCCCAGGCAGGAAATCTTTGACGTCTGTACGCCCACCCAGTGTGAAAGGATATGCCACATCCAGCTTGACTGATGCTGCTTGCATTGCTGCTTTGAGTTCACGTTGCTCGGCGGGGTTACCAATCAGATTAAACTCAGGCATGCGTGGCAACACTTCAAGCGACTGCATAAAGAGGCAAAAGCTTTCACATTGTGTCGCCTCGGCCGCCCGAACCAAATCTATTGGAGTCGTATCGGTTATGGTGAGATGATCAAGCGCCAGTTTCATAGAGATAAAGGCACGCTATAATTTTTTGCTTCTCATCTTAATCATTTGAGCCTGACATATGCCGAGCAGCTATGTACCCGAATGTCAAAGCTGGTCCAATTGTTACCCCTGCACCGGGATAGCTTTCACCCATAGACGATGCAGCATTGTTCCCAATCGCATAAAGCCCATCAATTGGTTCCCCATTCTTCTTAATGACTTGTGCTTTGTCATTGGTCAAAAGACCACCATTTGTCCCAATATCCCCGGGATAAATAGGCATGGCGTAATAGGGTCCTTTCAACAGCGGACGCAAATTCGGATTAGGTTGTTGGCGTGGGTCACCATACATGCGGTCATAGGCAGCCTCGCCTCGATGAAAATCAGGATCGACACCTTTTTCGGCGTTTTCGTTAAAGCGCGCCAACGTGGCGGCCAAAGCGGACGGGTCAACATCAATTTTTTGAGCCAATCCCTCAATCGTACTGGCTTTTTTCAAAATCGATCTTATGCCTTTTTTATGCAACCAGCTTGGTACAATCGGATAAAGTGGACCCATCGGGAATGTCTGACGATACTTCTGGTCAAAAATCATCCAGCTTGGGGAACTATCGCCATGCTCTTTATGACGACGTGCCATATCCTGCCCGGTGATGTGATATGAGGCCGCCTCATTGAGATAACGTTTACCCTTTTGGTTAACCATGATACAGCCCGGTAGAGCGCGTTCGATAGTTGATAATCTGCCTCTGTCTTCACCAGGAATATAAAATACAGGTGCAGCCCATGTAGACTGCATATTCATGGTATCCGCATCAATTGCCATACCTGCCCGAATGCTATCTCCCGTATTGGAAGTAACACCGCCAGAATAAGGAGCATTTGGATAAAGCGGGAGGTTTTCTTCACGCATTTTGGCGTTTTTCTCAAAACCACCGGCAGCCAGTACAACACCTTTTCGGGCTTTAACCCGAATGTCCTGACCTTTGTGATTAACAACTGCACCTTCGACCTTGCCACCGGCCTCAATAAGCTCCACTAATGGCGACTCGAGCCAAAGCGGAACATTTTTTTCATTCAGTGCCATCCGTAAACCACCTGCCAGAGAATTACCCAGTGTAAGTCGGCGGTCTTTTCGTGATGTTAAACGGAAAGGCAAATCCAGCCAGTAACGTGCAAGACTTTTAACCAAGCCAATAAACCAGCCTGGCTGACGGTAGAGAATGGCGTGGGTCTCGTCAAAGTGCCAGTTAAGATAACCAAACAGACTTGCCGCAGGATTGGCAAAGCGAAGCGTGCGTACATCTTTGCCTAAATCACGCCCATGCAAAGGTAAGGGCATATGCGTCCGGAAGCCTTCAGGCGACCCACCGGGGTTTTCAGCATGATAATCCGGATAAGGAAAAGCAAGATAGTCTACTGGTGTATTGTCGACGAGCCATTTCAACATGGGCGCGGCCTGATCGATATAGGCACGGATGTTTTCATCCGGAACATTATCCGCCGACAAAGCACGGATGTATTTATACGCATCGTCTAGATTGTCATCAAATCCCGCCTCTTTGGCGATGTGACTACCCGGAATCCAAATGCCTGCGCCAGACGTTGCCGAGCTACCGCCCCAGAGTGGTGCTTTTTCTATTATTAAAACATCATTTCGATTGCTTGCTGCGACAAGAGCATTCAACATGCCCCCCGCGCCTGAACCAACAACCAAAACATCTACTTCTTTATCCCATCCCTCTGCCATTGGTCAGAATCCTCTCAGTTATCTTTCCAAAACAAAACGGCATTTTAATACCGCTAATCAAACGGAGACGATTAAAGCCTGAACGCAAAAAAATAGCAACGTGACAAGTTGAGCATGTTCAGTTTAACTAGATATAATAAACCCTTTAAAATGTAAGGATTTAAAGAAATGTTCCAGCAAATGATCGATCAAAAACGATTTTAGATATATGAGCAGCCCCACCCCACACAATCCGCCCTATCCATCAAGACGATATTCTTGGTTTGTGGTTTTTATTCTTATTATCGCCTCTCTGGTTGCTTTTATGGACCGCCAGATTGTCGCCATCGTCGTTGGCCCCATGCTATGAGAACTTTCCAAGCAGGGCCTATCATAGGCATTTTATTTATGCATTTGGGACGCAAGCATTACGCCCTTTCCATTAAAAATGCCGAAAGCTGGGATGGGGCGTAAAAACGTGGAGTCGTTTGGAGATTTCGATTACGTCATTATCGGCGCCGGGACAGCCGGTTGTCTGTTGGCTAATCGCCTGTCACAAAACCCCGACAATAAGGTTTTGATACTTGAGGCGGGCAGTAGAGATAAATATCTCCGCACAAAAATTCCTGTCGGATACCTGTTTTCTATGGGCAACCCAAAAACTGATTGGTGCTATACCACCGAAAAAGAAATTGGTCTGAATGGCAGAAGTCTGAATTACCCGCGCGGGCGTGTTCTTGGTGGCAGTTCCGCAATTAACGGTATGATTTATATGCGTGGTCAGGCAAAAAATTACGACCATTGGAAAAGCGAAGGCAATACTGGCTGGGGTTGGGATGATGTCCTGCCTTACTTTAAAAAATCTGAAGACCACTTTAAGGGAGCTGATGATTTTCATGGAGAGGGCGGTGCATGGCGTGTAGAGCAGCAAAGACTCTCTTGGGAAGTTCTGGACTCGTTTGCCGAGGCTTGCACGCAATCAGGCATTCCACCTACCGAAGATTTTAATCGCGGCACAAATTTTGGTGTAGGATATTTCGAGGTGAACCAACGTAAAGGTGTGCGCGTTAGTGCCGACTCGGCTTTTTTGAAACCCATAAGGCATCGTAAAAACCTAACCATCATCACCAATGCCAGTGTGGAGAAAATCACTTTTGAGGGTAAAAAAGCGACAGGGGTAATTTTTCAAAAAGACAAAAAATCCAACTCTGCACCATTTTATGTAAAAGCGCGGTGTGACGTAATTTTATCAGCGGGATCTATCAATACACCAAAAATTCTTCAACTCTCCGGCATCGGCTCTCCAAATCTCCTCAAGGGATTCGGAATAGATGTTATTCATTCCCTTGAGGGCGTCGGACAGAATCTTCAAGATCATTTACAAATTCGCACAGTATTTAAACTCAAAAACGCCAAAACACTGAACGACACTTATAAAAGTCTTTTCGGTAAAATCGGAATGGGGCTGGAATATCTATTCAATCGCTCCGGGCCGATTTCAATGGCACCTAGCCAACTTGGTGTGTTTGCTAAATCAGACCCGAGTCTGGACTATCCAGATTTGCAATATCACATTCAGCCATTATCACTTGATGCTTTCGGAGAACCGCTTCACAGATTTAGTGCCATAACAGCTTCAGTTTGTAATCTACAACCCGATAGCTTTGGCACGGTGACCATCCGGTCACCTTATGCGGATGATAACCCAATTATTAAACCAAATTATTTATCAAGCCAGACCGACAAAGACATTGCCGCAAAATCAATCACCCTGACACGAAATATTTTTGCAACCGAAGCCATGCGAAAATATGAACCAACAGAATTTTTACCAGGCGCTGAACATCAATCACCTGAGGCTCTTGCTGAACAAGCCGGCAACATCAGCACAAGTATATTCCACCCTGTTGGGACTGCAAAAATGGGAACAGGAAAAGACGCTGTTGTCGATAACGAATTAAATGTTTACGGCGTGCAAAATCTCCGCGTCGTGGATGCTTCCATCATGCCAAAAATTACCTCAGGTAATACAAATTCTCCGACTATGATGATTGCCGAAAAGGCTTCGGATATTATTTTGCAAAATAGACGCTAAAAATTAAATTTTTTAAGCATATTTATAGCGCGACCCTTTGACTTACTGCCTATCTTGGAGTTAATTAACCACTAGCCCCCTTCGGTAAATCCTGAGCACAAACCCTGTCTCTTAAAATTTATAATTAATAATATGACGGGCAATATGGTCTTAGCGATCTACCGAAAAACGAAGTCAATTTTAAGGAAATAATATGAGTTTGCCTCTCAATAATGCTGCTTCATTACGTAAGCAGCTTATGCAGTATTGGCCTATGCGTGAACATGACCCGCATGCAAATGCCGCGAAATTACTTGCCTATCGATTGTCGGACGAGTTGGCTACGGGTGACATGTCGCTCCCGCATCTTGAAGGCATATTAGCCGATTTATGCAAATCTGCGGCCCGCGAACGAGGCACACGATTGGCTCAGCGCGCTGGGCTGGATGACATTGACACTTGGCGGCGACAATTCAAAAAAATACTGGCTGAAAAAGCTAAATCCGGTTTCACAAATTTCCGAAAATGGGTGGAAAGTGAGTCTGTTGGTCTGGTAGCTACAGCCCATCCAACCTTTGCTATGACTGATGATATGCGCGCCCATGTGCTTAGTGCGGCAACCGGAAAACCGTCACGCAAGAAACTAACTGCTGATGCAATTATTCGCCATGAACCGCCAAGCCTGAGCGATGAACATGCCGAAGCGCAAAAGTGCATAAAGACCATGCACAAGGTTGTCGATATTGCCGTTGAGATGATACTCGCACAGGCCTCAAAAAGTTTTCCAAAACAATGGACGCGGCTAACACCGCAATTGGTCACTGTTGCAAGCTGGGTTGGATATGATCTGGACGGACGTCGCGATATCCAATGGAGCGACACCATTCGCCTTAAACTCGGAGAGAAAGCCGCCAAGCTTCAAGATTATTGTGACATGGCGAAAGCGATAACCGAGGATACAAAAAGCCCCCCAAAAGGGTTGGTCGATTTTATCGTCGCGGCTGGCAAAGCAGTAGAAATTGCGCGCGCGGAACAGAATGCTTTTGCTCAAGATTTAAGTAATCCTGATAATCTTGCTGCAGCCGCCAAATTACTCACCGCCCCGCATGCTGATCGCTGGATAGATATTGAGCCGGGTCTTGCCTATCTCAATGCCGCCATCCGTCAGACACAAAACCGCAAAATAAAGCAAGCTTGTTTGGTTCTGCGCGCACATATGAAACGCTGTGGTATGGGTACGGCTCGGTTGCATCTGCGTGTGAACGCACAACAGGTATTAACCGCCATTGGCTCACATGTGCCTATTACCGGTGATGACCGCCTTAACTCTCGTACCTTTTTGAGGCGAGTCAGTAAATTTACCGATAAGGTGAAGCCAATTAAATCAGATTTCGCCATGCTGGATGCTCAAGACAGCACGGTTAATCGCCAACTTCTCCTCGCCGCTCAAATTCTGAAATCCATTGACCGCGGTATGCCTATACGTTTCCTGATTGCCGAATGCGATCAGGCAAGTATTGTCTTGAGCGCTTTAGCTTTAGCGCGATATTATGGTGTTGAAGACCAACTCGATATTTCACCACTTTTTGAAACGCCACATGCTCTTCGGAATGGTGGGCGCGTGGTTGAGCAAATGCTGGAGCAACCCGCCTATCGCAACCATGTGAAAAAACGTGGTGTCATTGCCGTGCAAACAGGGTTTTCAGATGCTGGGCGTTTTATGGGGCAAATTGCTGCCGTGCTGGCCGTCGAACGTCTGCAATCTCATCTCGCCACCGCCATTGCCGAAAGCGGGCTGACAGATATGCGCGCACTCATATTTAATACGCACGGTGAATCCAACGGACGTGGTAGTCACCCCGGCACACTCACTCAGCGTATGGATTATATAATGAGCCCGTGGGTGTTTGAACGTTTCCGCAGTCATAAAATCGCCCTGACTCATGAATTCAGCTTTCAGGGCGGAGACGGGTTTTTGTGGTTCGGAGATGACCAACTGGGTGAAGCCTCTTTGATGCAATTACTCTGCGCACGTTTCAAGCCAACCGAGACGGCGACGCAGGATGAGTTTTATAACGACGCCGATTTTGTATGGGACTTTTACAATGAGGTCATTAACCAGCAGGACAGCCTCTATCATGATGATGATTACCGTTATGTTTTGTCGGGCTTTGCACGTAACTTTCTTATCCCGTCAGGGTCACGTCCTGAAATCCGTCAAGCTAGTGGCCCATTGGCGCAATCAACTTTCACCCCTAGGCGAATTCGTGCCATTCCGCATAATGCAATTTTGCAGCAATTGGCAATACCGACCAATGTGATTTTTGGTATTGGACGTGCAGGTCGTATTGACCCTAACCGCTTTAATATGATTTTCCGCAACGCGCCCCGCGGACGCACCATCATGGGTATGGTTCTGGGGAGTTGGCAAAACACGCAATTGCAGGTCCTTGCCGCATATGGTGATTTTCAGGATCCTAATTTTTGGATTTCACGCGCCATCGCGCAGGGTAAAAAACCGACACGCTGGCAATATAGAATTGTCGCGCATCAACTTTACCAACGCAACGCCAATCCGAGATTACGGCAATTATTGTATCGCCTCCGTGCCGATGGGGATTTGTTGTCCGGTATTATGGAGACCGGTGACAACGACATCAGCATCAATCTTTCTCCCGACGCTGACCTCGCCACTCAAAACCAGATTTTATTTCACGGTATCAGACTGGCTGTTTTGATGCATGCTCAACTTGTTTGTACAGCATTGCCGATCAATGCCCCACCAGGTGCAACACGAGCTGAAATCATGGAGCGTATTTGTAATTTTGATTTATCGCATGTTATCGCAACTCTGAGCACTACTTATCCGGCACGAGAAGAAACCGACGTCAAAAACACACCAGATACGACAAGGGAAATTGTGCAGACATTGACAGCTTGCCACCGGCTCATTCACATGACGAGCCAAGGTCTGTCTCAGTCATTTAACGCTTATGGCTAAATCTGGCGGGTTCTATTTGCCTGAGAGCTAGCAGAGAGCTAGCAGAAATCTAATAGCTAAAAGAGACTTTTGCGCGCGCAGCCTTAGCCGTTTCGACATCGGGGGCAAATATAATACCCAGCCGTCTATTAGGGTAGGCATCAGGTTTACAAAACAACATAGTTTCAACCCCCCTCAAGCCCTCTATCTCAGCGAGACCATTAATCGCATAATCGTCACTCGCCTGTTCAGCATTAATTGTGTGGCAGGCGCCGGGGCGCAAAATCGTAATATCGCCAATAGGTAAGTTTAAAATCGCGCGGGCATGTAAATCAAACTCTGATAAATCTTGAGTGTAGAGCGTCAACAAGCCGGTATCATGCGGGCGTGGACTAAGTTCCGAGAAAATCACATCGTCACCACGAATAAAAAACTCAACCCCGAAAAGGCCGTAGCCACCAAGATCATCCGTCATAAGTTTGGCCATAACTTGCGCTTTATCCTCTAATACGCCCATGTCAAAAGTGCCCTGCTCACTGATTTTGAAGTCGCCATCAACCTGCTGATGTTTCAAAACCGGACAATAAACAGTGTCGTAATTTTTTTGGCGAATGGTAAGGAGCGTAATCTCATAATCAAATTCGATAAATTCTTCGACAATTACTTTTGGGCGATCGCCACGCATATTATCAACAGCATAATGCCAGGCTTGCTGAGCAGCCTTAATATCGCCAGGCGCAACAGTAGATTGCCCCTTACCCGAGGAACTCATCACCGGCTTGACCACGACCTTACAACCCATATCTTGATATTGCGCCAGCATTTGATCGATATTCTCCGCATAGCTATATTTTGCTGTTGGCAATCCGATTTCGGCAGCACGGTCGCGAATACGGTCGCGGTTCATCGTTAAATCTACAGCGCGGGCAGAAGGCACAATGACCCTGTCTGACTCCATATCAAGCAACACTTGCGTATTGATGGCTTCAATTTCTGGCACCACTAAATCGGGATCGACGGAGAGTATATGCCCACGCAATTGGTCTTCATTCAACATATCAAAGACAAGGGACTTATCGGAAACCTGCATGGCCGGGGCATTTTCATAACGGTCACAAGCAATCACGGTGCAGCCAAGGCGTTTTAAACTAATCGTTAATTCACGCCCCAATTCACCAGCACCAAGCAACATAACTTTTTTCATAAAAAACCTCTTTTATGAACTTAGTTATAAAGCGCTAATGAACCAAGATAAACAGGAGACACTGTGCCAGCATGAATTAATTGAAGTGGATTAATTGTTACGAAATAACTGGCGCAATAACTTATCTTAATCGCTGGCGCGATTTCTGGCAGGACCGCGCGGTGGATTTTTATTGCCACCTTTTTTGCGCGGCTGGTCACCCCTTTTGTGCTGTTGACCACCATTAGGGTTTTTACCGGCTTCTGCCTTGCGGCGCCCGGCAGGTTTTCTGTCTGTCGGTTTACGCTTTTTGTCAAACCGTTCGCCGCCCGACTTTTCTTCAGTTCTCTCGGTTGAACCACCTTTGCGATGCTTTTTAGGCCTAGTTTTCGCAGCAGGTTTTGCAACAGGTTTCGCCACAGCCTTCATAGGGTTGTAAGCATTTTCATCAATTTCGCCTACTTGCACATTTTCAATCGGCAATTTGATTTTGATAAGCCTTTCAATATCACGCAGATGTTTTTGTTCCTCAGGCGCACAGAGCGTAATAGCACGCCCATCACGCCCGGCGCGAGCTGTACGACCGATGCGGTGCACATAAGCTTCCGGCGTCGTCGGCACATCATAATTTACAACTAAAGAAACATCGGGAATATCAATACCACGCGCAGCAATATCGGTTGCGATGAGAATATGTTCCTCACCTTTACGGAAAGCATCTAAAGTTCGCTGTCGGGCATTCTGGCTCTTATTGCCGTGAATAGCTGAGGCAGTGACGCCTTGTTTTGAGAGATATTTTACCAACTGATCGGCACCATGCTTGGTACGCGTGAAGATAATCGTTCGAAACTGATTTTCTAAAGCCTGCAATAGAAAAGGGCGTTTTTCAGGCTTGTCCATCAACATGACCGCCTGCTCAATACGTTCAACCGGCGTTGATTGAGGGGTAACAGCAACATCACGCGGATTGTCCAAAAGCTCCGCTGCCAGCGCGCGAATAGGCTTCGGCATAGTCGCAGATAAAAGCACAGTCTGTCGTACCTTAGGCGCTTGTTTGACAATACGGCGAATAGCCGGAAAGAAACCAAGGTCTAACATCTGATCGGCTTCATCGAGAATAATTGTCTCTGTTTTAGCCAGTGACAGATTGCCGGATTTCAAATGATCTTCGAGACGCCCCGGCGTTGCCACCAAAATATCAAGCCCCTGATTGAGGCGTTTAATCTGCTTTGGGTATTTCATGCCACCAACGATACAAGCACGCTGGTGATATGTGCTGGCGCCATATTTGTCGATATTATCGTCAATTTGTTTGGCTAATTCGCGCGTCGGCACAATGATCAGCGCCCCACAATGTTTAGATATAGCCTTATGTTGATTGGCTTTTAAGCGTTCCAATAGCGGCAACACAAAAGCTGCTGTTTTGCCGGTACCCGTCTGTGCAATTCCAACAATGTCGTAGCCCTGAAGCATAAGCGGGATAACCTGCTGCTGTATCGGTGTCGGCTGGGTATATCCTGTTTTTTCAAGAGTCTTAGTAAGCTGATTAGACAGCCCGAGCTTGGCGAATGGAGTCATTTTTATAACCGTCCTGTTTGCACGCCATAATCGGCGGCGATACCATAATTTGGGTCGTCATCACTATCGACAATTAGCTGACCTGATTTAGACAACAATGTGTGACAATCTCGGCTCAAGTGGCGCAACATCACACGCTTTTCGGCCGCATGGTATTTTGCCGCAATATCCTCAATGGCCTGAAGCGCAGATTGATCAACAATGCGGGAATTGGCAAAGTCGATAATTACCATATTTGGGTCGTCATCAATTTTAAATAATTCCATGAAAGACGTAATCGACCCAAAAAATAATGGGCCGTTAATCTCATACACCAACGCTCCGGCTTCACGCACTGAGGGGCGCACCGAGGCATTAATGCGTTTGGCTGCATTCCAAGCATAGACCAGTGCCGACATTATGACGCCAACGACGACAGCAATCGCTAAATCCTGCCAGACAGTGACAAATGTCACAGCAATCGTAACCAGCGCATCAGCGCGGGGAACGCGTCGCAGCGTTTTTAAAGATGTCCATGCAAAAGTGCCAATGACGACCATGAACATGACACCGGTGAGGGCGGCAATAGGAATGAGTTCGATATAGCTGGCAGCAAACAAAATATAGGACAATAAAAAAAGCGCTGCTGATATACCCGCCAAGCGCGAGCGGCCACCGGATTTAATATTGATCATCGACTGGCCAATCATGGCACAACCACCCATGCCAGCAAAAAAGCCCGTCACCAGATTGGACGCACCCTGCGCCACACATTCTTGAGAGGCACCACCACGTTGGTCAGTCATTTCACCGACAAGGTTAAGCGTTAATAGGCTTTCAATCAGGCCAATCGCGGCGAGAATAATCGCATAAGGGAGAATGATTTGTAGCGTCTCAAACGATAGCGGCACATCAGGCACTAAAAAACTCGGAAGTCCCCCAGCCAGACTAGCCAAATCGCCAACACGTGGCACTTGAATATCAAAAGCCAGAACCAGAGCCGTCACCACACCGATAGCCATGAGCGGCGCAGGAATATGCTTTGTCAGCTTTGGCGTCAGCCAAATAATGACCATGGTTACCCCCACCAGAACCAAGGTGGTATAAAGCTCGGTCGAACTTAACCAGCTTGTGACGCCGTTCTCATCCGTAATTTTGAATTGCTCAAGTTGCGCGATACCAATGACAATAGCCAAACCATTAACAAAACCCAGCATTACAGGATGCGGTACCATACGTATAAATTTACCCCAACGCAGCGCCCCTGCGAGCAATTGCAACAAGCCCATCAGAACAACAGTCGCAAACAAATATTGCGGGCCATGAGTAGCCACAAGCGAAACCATCACCACAGCCAATGCGCCGGTGGCACCCGAAATCATGCCCGGGCGCCCCCCCATAAAAGCCGTGATCAGACCGACGATAAAGGCCGCATAAAGTCCAGATAAAGGCGCCAATCCTGCAACAAAAGCAAAAGCAACAGCCTCTGGTACCAAAGCCAGTGACACTGTAAAGCCTGACAATAGATCTGTTCCGGCCTGCGCCTTGGTCATCATCGGACGATTGGAAGTACTCATGGAAGTGCCGAACCAGAAACGGTTCAGACGATCTTGAAAAGTTGGCATGAAATTCTTTCTAAAATCAGTCGCTAAAATTTATCATTGGAATTATCACTATAAGCGACTTCGCCGAAATTCTAGGATGCGTGTGCCACACTTCGCAGCCATCAGCAACAGGTTTGATGGTACGTCACATAAACGCCAACATGATTAATCGGTTATGCGTCGCTAGGCCTTTGAGGTATTTTTGGCGAAAGCCAGGACGTAACCCACTTAACCAACTGATAATATATAGAAGAAGTGGTAGCGGAGGAGAGACTTAAACTCCCGACACGCGGATTATGATTCCGCTGCTCTAACCAGCTGTAATCACCGGATTCCCTTATGTTGAACTAAATTATCTTACCGCGGTCACTCCATGGTCACAATGGAGAGACAATATGGCTACTATACGAAAACACAGAGGCAAGTGGCAAGCAATTGTTAGAAGAAAAGGACAAGGTTCTGCCAGCAAAACATTCCACGTCAAAAGAGAAGCTGAAAGGTGGGCAAGAAATCAAGAACTAAAGCTAGATAATGGCACCTTCGGTAAACTGCTTCCAAATGAGGTTACGCTGGCTGATTTACTCATTAAATATCGAAAGACAATTACTGTCACAAAGAAGGGAGCGCCTCAAGAGACCAGGCGCATTCAAAGACTTCTTAACGACCCCATCAGCTCCCTGGCGGCTGACCAGATAACTTCTGACCGCCTGGCTTCATTCAGAGACAGACGGCTAAATAATGGCACGCGCGCAGCTGCCATTGACCTTATCTTAATTGGTCATTGTTTGAGGGTATCTATTAATGAGTGGGGGCTATCATTAATGACTAACCCTGCGGATAAGGTAAAGCGCCCTGCCCCTCCTAAAGCAAGACAAAGAAGACTTAAAACTGGCGAATATGAGGCATTGGAACTTGCTTCTAAAAAGACAAGAAACTGCTATCTTTGGCCCCTCGTTATACTTGCGATTGAGACTGGTATGAGACGTAGCGAACTACTTGGTCTCACTTGGGATAGTGTAGACTTGAAGAAAAGAACAGCTTTATTGAAAGACACTAAGAATGGTGACAGCCGAACTGTTCCATTATCCGAAAGAGCCGCATCAACTATAAATATCCTTCCCAAGAATAGTCTACTCTTGTTCCCCGTCTCTGATAATGCAATTAGACTTTCTTGGGATAAGCTCAAGAAACGCGCCAATTTGGACGATTTACGTTTTCATGACCTTCGCCATGAGGCCATAAGTCGTTTCTTTGAGAAGGGACTCAGCCTCCCAGAGGTTGCCCTCATATCCGGCCACAAGGATCCGAGGATGTTATTCAGGTACACGCATCTGAGAGCTGAAGATATCGTATCTAAGTTAAACGATTAGGATCCCTATTTGTAATCCAGACCCCGGGTGGGGTTGAGTTTTTGTGAATTCAAAATTACCGTTAAAGGGTTGTTGTTTGTTGTTATAGAGAATTAAAATGATTATGAGTGAACTCACATTTGGAATAGATAGCGGGCATCTTCACTTCCCTCGGGATCCGCTGTGGCGGCAACTCCAAAAGCACTTAGAAACTGAACTCAATAATGCGTCTGACATTCCTCAGCCTCTAATCGATGACCCATCCGCCCACCAAAGGCGGTGCTCACCTATTTGAGAAGGGTCGCCATGGTGATGATTATGCCCCATACTACGCCTCTTTTTTCTTTCTACGGTTTTTCAGAAAATCCTTCCCTGGGAAGAATTTATACAGAGCAGGCAAAACCAACAATGTTAGGATAGTTGAAGAGATAATCCCACCGATGACAACAGTTGCCAGTGGCCTTTGTACTTCTGAGCCCGCCCCCACATTAAAAGCCATAGGGACGAACCCGAGAGAGGCCACAAGTGCTGTCATCAGAACGGGTCTCAGCCGCGTCAAAGCTCCTTCAATAATCGCTTCATCAAGCGCTCTGCCTTTGGCTTGCAAATCACGGATGAAGGAAATCATCACTACGCCATTTAAGACAGCTACACCAGACAGGGCAATAAAACCAACACCAGCAGAAATTGACAGCGGTATATCGCGAAGCATCAAAGCCGCTATACCACCCGTTAAAGCCAACGGCACGCCAGAAAAAACCACCAGTGCGGCACGAGCAGAGTTAAATGCCATAAACAGCAGGCCAAAAATAAGCGCTAGTGCAATAGGAACAACAATCATCAGTCTCGTTTTGGCAGAGATAAGTTGCTCAAAAGTCCCGCCATATTCAACCCAATATCCAGAAGGAAGACTCAATTGGGTTTTTACTGCCTCCTGCAATTCAGCAACAAAGCTACCAAGGTCTCGTTCCCTGACGTTGGCAGTCACAGTAATACGACGTTTGGCGTTTTCTCGACTGATCTGTGCCGGGCCAAAAGCAATGTTAAGGTCGGCAACCTCTTTAAGCGGAACATAATCTGGCCTGCTATCGGCCCCTTCCATTTCGGCAAGGGGTAACGGCACTGGTAGCCTTTCCAATGTTTCAATGTCGCTGCGTAAATGTTCCGGCAAACGTACAATAACATCAAAGCGTCGGTCCCCCTCATAAAGGATGCCAGCTTTACGGCCCCCCACGGCAACTTCCACCACTTCCTGAACATCGGCCACATTTAATCCATAACGCTCCAGGCGCTTTCGATCCGGAACTACACTAAGTGTGGGAAGACCAGTAACCTGCTCGACCTTAACATCGGCTGCACCGTCAACTAAGCGCAAAACTTTTTCAATATCTTGAGCGGATGCCAAAAGCTGATCCATATCATCGCCATAGATTTTTACAGCAAGATCACTGCGGACGCCTGAGATAAGCTCATTAAAACGAAGTTCAATGGGTTGGGAGAATTCATAGGCACTGCCCGGAACTGCCTCTAGAGCAATTTCCATTTCTTCAATTAAATCTTCTTTTAACTTGTTGGGGTTTGGCCACTTATCACGAGATTTTAGCAGAACATAAATATCAGCGATATTTGGTGGCATTGCATCTGTAGCAACTTCAGCGGTCCCGATACGCGCAATAATTGTTCGCACCTCTGGAAATTTCATAACCTCTTCTTCAAGTTTAAATTGCATTTCCACAGATTGAGTAAGGGATGTACCAGGCGCACGGAGAGCTTGTATCGCAATGTCTCCCTCATCAAGAGTAGGGATGAACTCTGCCCCCATCCTTATTGCCCCTAACAAACTGACAATTACCAATATAACTGCAAAACTAATAACAGGTGAGGGACGACGAAGCGTAAATTTTAGCAAGGGCTCATACCCTTTTTTAGCTCCTCCAATAATACGACCTTCTTTTTCATCAACTTTACCAGTGATAAAAGTAGCAACTGCTGCAGGCACAAAAGTGATCGATAATACCAAAGCTGAAAGCAATGCCATCACAACCGTTAACGCCATCGGATGGAACATTTTACCTTCAACACCGGTCAAGGCAAAGATTGGTAAATAGACGACCGTAATAATAATCACCCCAAAAATACTGGGCTTGATGACTTCTGTTGTGGCTTTTGCCGCCAGATCAAAACGTTCTTCCTTGTTGAGCAAGCGCCCTAACTGGTGCTGTGCCATGCCAAAACGACGAATACAGTTCTCAATTATGATAACAGCGCCATCAACAATCAGACCAAAATCAAGTGCGCCTAGGCTCATTAAATTACCAGAGACTTTGTTTTCAACCATGCCCGTAATTGTCATCAGCATAGAGATTGGAATAACTGCAGCAGTAATCAAAGCTGCTCTTAGGTTACCCAAAAGCAGGAAAAGAATAATAATAACGAGCAAAGCACCTTCAACGAGGTTTTTTTCAACTGTTTTAATTGTACGCTCCACCAATGTTGTTCTGTCGTAAACTGCATTCGTCGCAATACCCTCAGGCAGGCTGGAAGCAATCTCTTCCAGTTTTTTACCAACCCGTTGGGCTACATCTTGTGAGTTTTCGCCCATCAACATCATGGCCGTACCAAGAACGACTTCTCGTCCATTTTCCGTTGCAGCACCTGTTCGCAAAGGCGAGCCTAGTTTAACATCAGCAACATCGCCAATACGGATAGTGACCTCATCACGCTTTGCAAGAATGATATTATTAATATCTTCGATATTTTTAACCTGACCCGGAATACGAACCAGATACTGTTCCCCGTTATGTTCGATATAACCAGCACCAACGTTATCGTTGTTCTTCTCAAGCGCTTGTAAAACATCATGGATTGTCAAATCATAACTAAGCAACCGTTCCGGATAGGGTGTCACATGGAATTGTTGCTCATACCCACCAATCGTGTTGACCTCAACTACACCTTTTAAGTTACGAAGCTGCGGTACAATAATCCATTCCTGTATGGTTAATAAATCCATCGGAGTGTAAGCTGAACCATCTTCCTTTTTCGCACCATCTTCAGCTTCAACTGTATAGAAGAAAATTTCCCCAAGACCTGTTGAGACAGGCCCCATAATTGGTTCTATTCCATCTGGCACCTCACTTTTTATTTGCTGGAGTTTTTCACTGATAAGCTGACGTGCAAAATAAATATCTGTGCCATCTTCAAAAATCACCGTTACTTGCGATAGACCATAACGAGATAATGATCTGGTATGGTCAAGTTTAGGGATACCCGCCAAGACCGTTTCAATCGGGAATGTAATACGCTGCTCGACCTCTAGCGGCGAATAACCTGCAGCCTCGGTATTAATTTGCACTTGCACATTCGTGATATCAGGAACAGCATCTATCGGAAGACGATTGAAATTATATATACCAAGAGCACATAAGCACAGTACAATAATCATCACCAGCCAACGATGGCGTATAGATAGGGAAATAATATTTTCTAACATGGAAATTTTCTCTTCATTATTATTTTTTTTAATGAGAATGCGCTGCAGTTGCTTTCAAAATGTCTGACTTGACGATAAAACTTCCGTCAGAAACATAAGCCTCACCAGCTTTAAGCCCTTGAATAATTTCAACGTAACTGTCATTTTTGCGACCTTTTTTCACTGGCCGAGGGATAAATGAGTTCCCCTCCTTGACAAAAACCACATCACCCAAGTCTTCCATTTTCTGCAAGGCACTCGCCTTAACAGTAATTTGAGCCTCAGTTTCAGCAACACTCACATCACCTTCTATAGTCATGCCAGGCTTCCATGCACGTTCAGGGTTTGACAAAACCACAATGGCAATTTGAGTCTGAGAGAGTTCATCGGCAGTAGGAAATAACATGTCAACCTTTCCCGATGCGTTTTTGTCATTCTCTAATGTGTGAATAGAAACACGTTGTCCGCTTTGGACATAACTGGCATCTCGCGGGAACACATGGAATTTGGCCCATACATTAGAAAGGTCTGCTATGACAAAAAGCACATCACTATTAGCAACATCACCGGTATTGGTATTGCGCTCCAGAACAACGCCACTGATAGGTGCGGTAATGTTGTAATCCTGAAGACTTTCATTAGATTCAATGACCGCTAGAACCTGTCCTTTTTCAACACGCTCGCCCCAATTAACATTAACGCTACGCACGATCCCTTCAAAACGTGCACGAACGTCTGCTCTCGTATTTTGATTGAGAGTAATACGACCTGTTAGAGGAATTGTCTGATTCACCATGGCTGGAGCAGCTGTATTAATAACAATACCCATTCGTTGAACAGATTCTGGTGTTATGTCGGCCTTACTTTCTTCTTCATGATTATCGGTTTCCTCACCATGTTCGCTATGCTCATTCCCATCAGCATGTGCATGACCTTCGGCTTCATCGTGTTTTTCAATAGTCTCTCGATGTGCATCCGCCGAATGTGCAGATACAGTTATGATGGGCGTTATCAACCAACCAAAGATTGCGGCTAGTAATAAATAATGTTTCATTCTTGGGTCTCTCCTATTTTAAAGAAATTGTTTGTTGAATGAGCTCAGCATGAGCGCTCATAAGAAAATCAACTTGCGCCTGGGCTTGGTGAAATTGCAGAAGACTATTCAAATGAGCTTCTTGCATTTCATAAAGAGTGCGCTGAGCATCCAACAATTCCAAGAATGAGAACCGGCCTAACCCATACCCTTCAGAAGCTTGATTATAGGCTCTAAGAGCGCTTGGAATAATTTCATCCTGATAACGTTTGACTGCATTTGACGCGGCCAGAATTTGTACATAAATCAATTCAGCCGATTCTTTTAATGACAGGATAACCGCCTCTGCTTCATATTCAGCTTTAAAACTTTTAGCGCGTTCAGAAGCAATATTTCCCTGGTTACGATTAAAGAATGGCAATGGGACAGAAATACTCGCGATCAATGCGTTACTGTTTGTTTCATTAAACCGACGAACGCCTAAACCCAACCGAGGGTTGGGAATTGCATTTGCCCGGGCCAGATCAATTCTGCTCTTAGACTGAAGCCTTTTTAGACCCGCAATAAGTGCTTGAGGGGATTCCTGCATTGCAGCCAGCAGGTCTTCTTTTTCTGGCAAGTCTATAACCGTCAATAATGGCTTATACTGTAAGCCGAGTTCATTGACGTTCCCAGAAAGTAGGCGTTCAAACCGAGCTTTAGATGATTCAAAAACCTCTAAAGCAGCTATTCTCTCTATTTCAGCAGCCTGTTGTTCAATATCAACCTTAGTATGTTGAATATCAGATGCAGCAGCAGCCTTCACCCGCCCCTTGACCGCCAAATGCGTTTTATTGGCCAGTTCAAGTCGTTTTTCTGCCAGATTAAGCCTTTGATGCGCAATGTTTAGTTCGGCATAAGCTTGGTGAATGTTTGCCAGTATGCCTAAGATATCAGCTATCGCTTGTTTCTGAGCGATTTGAAGCTCAAAATTGGAAACTTCTCGACGGTAACGACGCTTTCCCCCAATTTCTAGTTCTTGTTCAATCCCGTAGGTAATTTCAGCTGTGCCTGTACTGGAAAATTGGTCATTGCCGCCAAAGTTTTCCATCTCCACAGTTGCTTCGGGGTTTGGCCTTAATCTTGCCTGCAAAAGATTTCCTTTTGCTATATTTACTGAAGCAAGTGCAGCCTGAATATCAGGGTTGCGTTCGAGTGCCGCTACAAAAACACGACGTATTTCGTCAGCATCATCTTGTGCAAAGGCCTCAACAGGCATGTGAAGCAGAGATGTGCTTAATAGTAAGGTAAGTATTATACTTTTCATAAATTAGCCTTTTGCTCGGTTAGCATAGGTAAACGTCAGCAAGTGATTGCTGGCAAATAAATCCGGGCAAAAGTCTATGTGAATTAACGAATTAAAGACGCATTTTGCCCTTAGGCAAAAACACGAGGGGGGCGCTTGAGGCCAAAAGTAACGTCAGTTATGAGTACATCGCGATCAAGCGAATAACGCTTATCAATCCCTGAAACACTCATGAGAGAATACAACGCGACTTGACCAAACATATGGGAGTGTGCGCATCCATGACCACAATGTGCAGCCTCATGGTTGCCACCGTGATTGTCTTTTGAAGAGGCTTCACCATCAATAGATGCAGTATTCACATCATGATGAACTGATGTAGAAAGGTTTAGCGTATTGCTCAACTCATCAGAACTATGCGCATCTGCAGAGGACAAAACCCCGCTAAACACGAACATAATAGAGACAAGTATGTGCAATATTTTTTTCATCGATTATATTATGGGGGCGAATACCAGATTATACAAGTTATTTTTTAAATGCTCTCCTTCCGCAAACATAGGGCATTCAAGACCACCGATATTGATGATGCACTCATGGCAAAAGCGGCAAACATCGGACTAATCAGAATTCCAAAAAACGGGAATAGTACCCCTGCTGCGATAGGCACACCTGCCGCATTGTAAGCAAGTGCAAAAAAGAGATTTTGGCGAATATTTCGCATGGTTGCCTGAGCCAAACGCCGGGCACGAACTATTCCGTCAAGATTACCTTTTACAAGGGTAAAGCCGGCACTTTCAATTGCCACATCGGCACCTGTTCCCATAGCGATACCCACATCAGCCTGGGCTAAGGCAGGAGCATCATTTACACCGTCCCCAGCCATGGCAACTTTATATCCCTGTTCTTGAAGTTCCTTAATGATATTGACCTTACCTTCCGGCAGAACATCGGCACGAATTTCATCAATACCTATACGCGCAGCAACGGCCTTGGCCGTACGCTCATTATCGCCGGTGGCCATAATAATTCTGAAACCCAGTTTGCGAAGCTCTTCTAATGCCTTGGGCGTAGTTTCTTTCACGGGGTCCGCTACACTAACAAGCCCAGCGATATTATTATCGAGAATAACAAACATGACTGTCTCGCCCTCATCGCGACGGGCATTTGCCATTTCAGATAACGACCCACCATCGAGCCCCATATCAGCAACCAGTTTACTATTACCTAACGCAACATTATGACCATTAACGATGCCTTTTACGCCCTTGCCGGTAATGGCCTCAAAGTCAGTTGCATCAACCATCTTTACGTCGAGCTCTTCTGCACCTCGAACAATGGCTTCTGCGAGCGGATGTTCTGAACCACGTTCCAGCGACGCAGCAAGGCGAAGAACTTCTTCTTCCGCATGGCCATTTTCGGGAAGTACAGCAACCAGCTTGGGTTTACCTTCGGTCAGCGTCCCTGTCTTATCGACTATAAGTGTGTCGGCTTTTTCAAAGCGCTCCAAGGCCTCGGCATTTTTAATCAAAACACCTGCTTGGGCTCCGCGCCCGGTCGCCGTCATAATAGACATAGGTGTAGCCAAGCCCAAAGCACATGGGCACGCTATTATTAGAACAGCAACCGCAGAGACAAGACCATATGAGAGAGCAGGTTCAGGCCCCCAAATTGCCCAAAAAATAAAGGAAGCTATGGCAATCAGAATAACTACAGGGACAAAATACCCAGCAACCATATCGGCATATTTCTGAATAGGCGCACGCGATCTTTGTGCATTGGCAACCATTTCCGCAATTTGAGACAGCATTGTATCTGAGCCAACCCGCGTTGCTTTAATGACCAAACTACCCGTTCCGTTAATAGTGGCACCGGTTACATCGTTACCAGCGACTTTTTCGACGGGTACGGGCTCCCCTGAAATCATCGACTCGTCTACTGAAGAATGACCTTCGAGCACTGTGCCATCGACCGGCACTTTATCGCCGGGCCGGACACGAAATTTGTCGCCAACTTGCACGTCTTCCAGTGGGATTTCTTCATCACTGCCATCATCACGAATAATGCGTGCTGTTTTCGCAGCCATATCAAGCAGTGCTTTGATAGCAGATCCAGTGCGCTCACGGGCACGCAACTCCATAACCTGCCCCAGCAACACAAGGGTTACAATTACAGCTGCGGCTTCAAAATATACACCCACGTGTCCGTCTGCATTACGGAAACCCGCAGGGAATATTTCTGGTACCAGAACAGCGGTGACACTGAAGAGGTAGGCAGCCCCTGTCCCCATTGCGATCAGGCTGAACATGTTTAAGTTCATTGAGCGTAGTGAATTCATTCCACGGACAAAAAATGGCCAACCAGCCCATAAGACAACAGGTGTTGCAAGAACAAGTTGAATCCAGTTGGAGGTCGTGCCATCCATAAAGTCGTGAAAGCCAAACAAATGCGATCCCATCTCCAAAATAAAGACCGGAAGGGTCATGATCAGACCAAGCCAAACCCGCCGACTAAAATCAGTTAACTCTGGATTTTTGCCTTCATCGCCCGTCATTACTTCTGGCTCAAGTGCCATACCGCATATTGGACAATTCCCTGGACCTTTTTTAACGACCCACTAACCCC
>CALKOC010000001.1 GCA_938091085.1 uncultured Alphaproteobacteria bacterium | reverse complement strand
CTGCAACAGCGATTTGACCATGCCCCCGAACCGCATGAATTTGTCGTTTCATTGCGTGTACGTCTTCAATAGCGGCAAAATCCAAATTCTTTCGCCAGATAAAGGGTGACAATATAGCCAGCAATTTATCGCCCGTTCTCTTATCTCCGGCAATCTGACGTGCCTTTATAAACGCGGCTCGCTCCCAGTTCTGACCGAAGGACTCGTAATATATCTCTGCTGCCGGAATGGACACTGCAACTGGGGTAGACCCCGGATCTGGGCGTAATCGCAAATCCACTCGAAACACAAAACCTGCATCAGTGGTTGATTGCAAAATCGTGGATAAATTTTTCGTCAACTCGACCCAAAATTCATTGAGCTTATAACCATCGAGAGATTTGATACCTTCCGGCTCGTAAAAAACGACGATATCAATATCAGATGAATAATTCAGTTCGCGCGCGCCATATTTTCCCATAGCTAAAATAACGCACTGACATTGATCGGCTGTCGGCGGTTCATCTAAGCCATATTGGACAGACTTGTTTTTAAGCAACCAATCCAAGCTGACCCTGACGGAGGCATCAGCAAAATCTGTTAGAGTCCCCGTTACCTCATCTAGTGACCAGATACCGGCAATATCCGCCATAGCAGTCGCCAGAGAAATGCTCTGTCGGCAGAGGCGTAAATACCGCATCAATCCATCTTGGTCGCAAGACAAATCATACTCATAAACTTGAGTTAATATTTTTTCACAAAAGATATCCGGCCCATCTTCAGCCAGCTCTATAAGTATCTCCGGACGCGTACGAATAATGCGTGTTAAAAATGAGGACCCTGCAAAAATTTGGAGAAACAAATCTTCATTGTCATCCAGAAATGAGATGATTGTTGATTTTGCTTCGGCAGATAATTCAGAAATCCATATCGATTTGCAATCCACAAAATGACTATACGCGACCCGATAAGCCTCGTTATCTCTGTTTTTCACATCAGTTTTCTTCCGGTCTGAAAAGCCTTTTTTCATGCGTCTAATGTTAGCACAATTTCAGCCTTAAGCCCTTGAGGGAAATTTTGTTTTAAACGAAGCTTTCCGCCATGACTTTGTGCAATCGCGGATACTAGCGACAGACCTAAACCACTCCCCGGCCGATTTCGACTAGCATCCAGCCGAACAAAGCGTTCAGTCACACGTGACATATCTGACGGCGGAATGCCTGGACCATTATCTGCCACATAAATAATTAATGTGTTGTTTGATTTAGTTAGCCCGACTGAAATCACCATCTCATCAGAAGAACCGTATTTTATGGCGTTATCTATTAAATTTATGATCGCTTGCGATATAAGAGGCTTCGCAACCTTGATAAAAAGAGGTTCTTCAGGCAAATCTAAATCAAAACGCGCACCAATTTCTTCACCTACAGGCTCCATAAATTCAACAGCCTGCTTAATAAGGTCTACAACATCCACCATTTCTTTTTGGATATCTCGCGCTCCAGCCTCAAGTTGCGCCACGGACAATAAAGCGTTGAAGACAGCCAAAAGCTCATCAGCCTCTGCTATCGTTTCCTGTATAATTTTTTTATAATCTTCAGGACTGGCAGGTTTCATCAAGGTAACTTCCAACTTATTGCGAACCCTGTTTATCGGACTTCGCAAATCGTGAGCAATATTATCGGTTACATCGCGCATGCCATTCATTAGACTTTCAATCCGGCTCAGCATTTTATTGAGATTAATGCCTAATTGATCAATTTCATCCCCACTTCCTCTAACCGGAATGCGACGAGATAAATCCCCCGCCATAATGTCTGAGCTTGTGCGATTAATACTGTCTATCCGTCGGGTAAAATTACGACTTACGATAACACCTCCGGCCAAACCGAAAAGAACTGTCATACCTAATCCGTAAACCATGGAATTAAAAATAACTTCACTAAATTTGTGGAACTCCTCAACATCGCGCCCGACAAGCAAGTAGAACCCCTGCGGTAAAGTGAAGGTTTTTGCCCGCGCCGCATGCTTTTCTTCAAAGTTATTCGTAATACGAACAAACTCAAATTCCTTCCACCCTTCTCCAGCATCTTTCAAATCAGGAACTTTATTTAAATTGCCAGCCATTGGCAGGCCTTTAGGGTCAATTAAAAGATAAATGGACAGACGCGGATCCCGACTAAGTACAGCAACCCTCCTTGCCAGGCTAGGTATGCCCCCCTCCTTAAATCTTTTTGATAGATCGGCAATATCGGCCTCTATCGCAGCATCAGTTTGACCGAAGGTAAGGGTAATTGAATTCCAGAAAAGATAGGCATAGAGCATGGAAGTCGACAGCAGAAATATCGACAAATACAGCAATGCTGCTCGAAAAGTTGTTGTTCTGAGAAGCTTAGTCTGGAACACGTAAGGAGTACCCCGCTCCTCTTATTGTATGCAACAGTGGCGGGGTAAAATCTTTATCAATCTTTGACCTCAAACGAGAAATGTGAACATCAATAACATTTGTCTGAGGATCAAAATGATATTCCCAAACATTTTCCAGCAACATGGTTCTCGTTACCACCCGACCTGCATTTCGCAATAAATATTCCAGCAATTTAAATTCACGAGGTTGAAGATCTATGGCTTTATCGTGGCGCATCACTCGACGCGTTAGAAGATTCATTTCTAAATCCTCAAATTTGAGGCTTGTCTCAGCTAAATGACCAGCCCCACGCTTCACGAGCACTTCAATTCTTGCTAATAATTCAGAAAAGGCAAATGGCTTACTTAGATAATCATCGCCGCCTGATTTAAGCCCCATAACCTTGTCGTCCACATCTCCCAATGCAGATAAAAACAAAACAGGCGTGGTGTTATGGTTTTGGCGAAGTTTCTTAACCAAAGTAAGCCCATCAAGAACTGGAAGCATGCGGTCAACAATCAAAACATCAAATTTACCGACAAGGGCAATTTCATATCCCTCTTCACCATCGGCGGCATGGTCAACAACATGACCGCTCTCCTGTAAACCTTTAATGATATACTTTGAAGCTTCTTTATCGTCTTCAATCAATAAAATATGCATTTGTATACCTTAAACAAATTGGCGACGATGAGAAAGGAGGGGGGGAGAACTTTCTATCGCCGCCGAAACGCAAATGGACTTGGGGAGGAACAATTGCGTAATCTCAAACTACATAATGCCCCATAAACCCTATGTTACGAGGAGATTAATTAATTTTAATGTTTGTTAATTTTTGGGAGCATTGCGGAAGAAAGACCGCATCAAGAAAATCCCCGCTAGAATCAGCAGGAAAGGCAGTCCCCATAGAGGCGCGTTTTTAATATCAAAGCGGGGCTTTAATAAAGCAAATTCACCATATCGATCCTCAATGAAAACAAGAATTTCATCATCGGTCTTTCCTGCCTTAATTTGCTCACGAATTAGCATCCGCAAGTCTTTCGCTAGAGGCGCATCACTGTCATCAATTGATTGATTTTGACAGACCATGCATCTGAGTTCCATGGATAAGCTTCTGGCGCGCGCTTCTAAGGCTTCATCCTTAAAGGCCTCTCCAGGAGTAATGGCCAAAACTGGGTAGGCACATAAGTAGATAGATATAAGTAGGAAGCTAAATTTTTTTGATGCCACTCTGATGGTCATTTGAGATCTCGCTATGTATCTACTAAACGCTATCACTGCTGTAAGATTTTACCTCGCGCCGCGTCAGCCCAGCAACGCCCCCCAACGCCATAATCAGCCCACCAATCCAGATGAAAGCAACTAACGGGTGATACCATATTCTAACAACGCGGGAAGCCATGCCATCACTTATGGTTTCATCAGCTATAACAATATAGAGATGCCCCGCAAGGTTCTTCAAAATAGCGGCTTCAGTCGTCGATTGACGTTCCACAGTATAAAAACGTTTCTCAGGTTTTAGCAAAGCAACTTCAACACCTCCACGCCTGACAGAAAACTCACCCCGCTCCGCAGAATAGTTCTCACCACTGACTGTAGCTTCTCCGTTAAACGTCACTTCATATCCTGAAATTTTCATAACCGCACCAGGCACAACCGCTTGAACAACCTCACTGCGCCACGCAGTTGTTCCTACAATGCCAAGTATCATAACTCCAAGCCCCCCATGGGCCAAAACGCTACCCCATTGCTGAAGTGGAAGTTTAATAATATTTTTAGGCAATCGCGCTAAAGGGACATTGTTAAATCTAATTTTTTTCCCTAAATCAGCCACCGCTCCCAGCATGAGCCACAAGGACAAGCCAACTCCCAAAGCAGCGCCACCCTGATGCCCAGCACTCATAATTAAAACAGTCAGACCGCCCAAAACTGCCAGTACGAAAGCCATAGCAAGTTTCTTTAAAACCGGCGAAACCTCCGAATGCCCCCAACCTGATAGGGGTCCAATCGGCATTAGCATTAAGAGCGGCGTGATAAGCGGAACAAAAACAGCATTATAATAAGGTGCTCCAACGGAAATTTTACCAAGACCGAACGCATCAATAATCAGGGGGTAAATCGTTCCCAGAAAAACCGTCGCTGTCGCACTGGCGAGAAACACATTATTTAATATTAAGGCTCCTTCGCGGCTGACAGGTTGAAACGGCACATTTTTATCCGCTGATGAGAGCCCAGCTGATCGCATGGCAAACAGAAGTAAAGCGCCCCCCACGAGAATGCCGAGTATCATAAGGATAAACACGCCGCGTGTCGGATCGGTTGCGAAAGCATGAACGGAAGTTAAAACGCCTGAGCGCACCAAAAATGTGCCGGCAATACATAAACCAAATGTCAAAATTGCAAGAAGCATTGTCCAGCTATGGAGTGTATTTCTTCGGGCTGTAACAAGCGCAGAATGAAGCAATGCCGTGCCAGCAAGCCATGGCATAAAGCTAGCGTTTTCAACTGGATCCCAAAACCAGAAGCCACCCCAACCAAGCTCATAATAAGCCCAGAAAGACCCTACAGCGATCCCAAGGGTTAAGCTAAGCCAAGCCAAAAGCGTCCACGGACGCACCCATTTAGCCCAATCAGGAGAAACTTTACCTGACATCAAAGCGGCAACTGAAAAAGAGAAAGCCAGCGAGAAGCCGACATAGCCCGCATAAAGCAAAGGCGGATGAACTGCCAGCGCCGGGTCCTGTAAAATCGGATTAAGACCATTTCCTTCAAAAGGGGGAGAGATCAGTCGTGCAAAAGGGTTAGAGGTAAAAAGAGAAAATGCAAGAAAAGCAACCCCAATCATACCCTGCACACTAAGTACGCGAGCCTTCAGCGCATCCGGCATTGATTTGCCAAATTGGGCAATACCCGCGCCATAAGCTGCGAGCATCAAAATCCATAGAAGCATAGATCCTTCATGATTTCCCCACACGCCGGTAAGACGATAAATAAAAGGTTTATCTGCATGGCTATTAGCCGTGACCAACCAAAGCGAGAAGTCTGATTGAACAAATTTAACTGTAAGAACTGCAAATGCCCATAGGAGGAGGAGAAATTGTAATTTGGCTGCAGGTGCTGCAATTAGAAGAAAATCCTGACGGTTACGATGGGCACCATAAAGCGGCAGTGTTGACTGTATCAGAGCAACACAGAATGCCAGTATCATCGCAAAATGACCGGTCTCCGCTATCACTCTTGACTCCCTGAAGATGTATTGCCTTGCCACACACCAGTTTCTTTGAGTGCATCAGCGACTTCCCGTGGCATGTAATTCTCATCATGTTTTGCCAAAACTGTATCAGCGACAAAGATATCTGCAGTTTTAAACTGACCTTCTGCAACGACACCCTGCCCCTCCCGGAACAAATCTGGCAACACCCCTTCAAAAGAGACATTTATTCTGTTTTGCAAATCGGTTACGACGAACCGGTTTTCCAGCCCGATTTTGGTTAAGCTATCTTCAGCAACCAACCCACCAATTCTAATTTTTCCAACGGGCATCGAGGAGCTTTCGGCAATATCAGTTGGAGATTTAAAATAGACGAGATTATCCTCTAATGCCGTTAAGGCAATAAAAGCAGTAACTCCGAGCATCAAGAAGCCCAGAGCAAGAAACAGCAACCGTGTTTGGCGTTGAGTCATAAAATCTCCTGATGGGAATATATCTACTAAACGCGAATATTAAAGGTGAAAAACCGACGCATGCCACTTAGTGACTAAGTTAATCTTTTATTGATGGAGGGAAAGTTGTGCCCGGAGAAAAATCTGCCACGGGCTGTCCGGCTCAGCTTTAGAGTGCAAGCTGTTCCAGATTGCTAGAGCTTCAGTTTTGTCACCCTGCTGAAGAAGAGAAAGTCCACGCAAATATAAACCGCGCGGGTGGTTGGGGTTAATTTCAAGCGCCCGATTTATCAAACGTTCAACACCATCATCAATCAATCCGTCTTGTTGTTGAAGACGGCTTTCAGAAAGCATAACCAAAATGTCAGAGTTTTGCTCGCCATCTCGAAGGGAAATAGCATTTAATAAAGCATCTTCAGCCCTGTCTGCTTCTCCAAGCGCCATCCGCGTTCGGGCAAGCATGAGCCAGCCCTCAGTATCGTCGGGTTTATTTTTGAGGCGGTGTTCAAGATGAACAACAAGTCCTTCAAGAGGAAGGGTTTCGGGGGGAACATCCAGCCTATCAACCAGCGGTAGATCAGAATAACCCGGTGATCCAAGCATTAAATAAAGTATCAATGCCAAACCCGGAAGAAAACTAACCACAGCGATAAACACCATCGAACCATTGGGTTTATCTATCAATTTGTTTTTCAGAACTGGGCGCAAAATATAATAACTTGCTGCCGCGCTCATAAGGGCGAGCAGGCTCCAAAGAATTACATCATTAAATGGAACATCAAGCATGATGCTTCATATCAGCCAAGGTCTTTTTCTGGAAGAGCAAATTTCATCACGTATAGTTTAAGTCTTATTTCTCCATCCGAAAACTGACCGGATACTGCAGTTAGCCTAATTGGGGTATCCGCATAATAAGTTACAGGTGAGGAGGAAACTCCGATAATAGTAGAATCTTTCTGATAACCAATTTGGTTACCATATCTATCTTCACCCCCTGCTACACCCAGCTTCCATGGACGCGCCCCGCCCAATGGAGTTAAAACTCTACCAGTTATGGCCAGTACGGTACTTTTGCTTGGAATAATAAGTGCCGTAT